>NZ_RCOO01000057.1:0-7441 GCF_003987485.1 Spiroplasma endosymbiont of Megaselia nigra | reverse complement strand
GCGATGTTTGTTCAATTTCTTTTACTGTATTTTTTCGAAATTCTGCAGTATATGTTTTAAATTTTTGTTCTTTTCCTGCCATTAAAAAATGCACCTCCTCTAAAAGTTTAGTAAAGTTCTTTTTTAATTTTACTTACTTTTTGGGGTGCAGTCTTTTCTGTATCTTCTTTTTTAATAACATCTTTAATACTATCTTTATTTTGTTCTTTTTTATGTGTTTTGATAAATCTAATTGTTTCAATAATTAAAACAATAACCCCAAAACCATTAAGCACTGCACCAATAATTACATATTAAGTATTTTATTAGTAAAATTATAATTAATTAAAGATGCTAAAAAGGTTATGATTTATAGAAAATAATAACCTTTTTTATTGAAAATTGATATAATAAATAATAGCAAGAAACGAGGGTTTTAAATAATGGCAAAGAATATTTTTGGTAAAAAAAAGAATCGCAATTTATTACTAAATTATTTTAAACCATCCATTTATGTGAAAAATGTTAATAAAATTAATCTTGAATCATTAAAAAAACATGGGATTAAAGTCTTTATTTGTGATTTAGATAATACTTTGACTCCATTTTACCGTGGTATTCCGAATACTGATAATTTAAATTTAATTCAAAAGGTCAAGGAATTAGGGATGATTTTTGTGTTAGTATCAAATAATGCCCGAAAACGAGTTGAACGGTTTGCCCAAAAAGCAGGGATTGAACATTATTATTGAAATGCTAAAAAACCATTATTAAAATATTTTCGTGTGATTTCACGGCAATTTAATACTAATCCCCATGAAATGATTATGGTTGGTGATCAATTAATTACGGATGTTTTATTCGCTAATCGAGCCCATATGGAAAGCATTTTAGTTGTCCCAGTAACAGGTGTTAATGAATCAAACCGATTAATGCGTTTATTAGAAAATTTACTTTATAAACGGTTAGCTCAAAAAAATATTTTACATAAAGGTTTCTTTGATGAAGGAGAATATGGATTAGACTATGATATCTTATAAGAAGTGTGCTGGTTGTGGGGTTATTTTACAAACTACAACCCCAAACAATCTTGGTTATGTGGAAACATTAACGCAAGATTATTGTTATCGTTGTTTTCGATTAACTCATTATAATGAACTAGTTCCTTATAATATAACAGCAATTGATTTTATTGCAAAGTTACGCCAAGATTATCATTTGAATTGACATTATTTTTATGTTTTAGATGTTTATGATTTGGATGGAACACGGAATTTGGAATTAGAACAACTATTACAAAATAATAAAGTAACTTTAATTATTAATAAAATTGATTTAGTAAATAAATTAATTAATGCTAATAAAATTATTACTTATATTAGTGAACTTTTTCGAAATTCAGTGCTTTTTTCAAAAATAGAAGATATTATTTTAGTGAGTGGTTTAAAGAATTATGGTTTAGATAAATTATGACGATATATTAAGCGCCAAGATAATGATCTTGTTTTTGTTGGTAGTTCTAATACAGGAAAAAGTACATTATTAAATAGTTTAATTAAGTTAACTAACCAACAACAAAAAATTACTGTTTCGAATAACCTTGCAACAACATTAGACAAAATTGTTGTTAATTTGGGAACGAGACAGAAAGTTTATGATACTCCTGGTATCATTAATAAGTATAGTCTGCTTCCATATCTTGCCGAAAATAATAAAAATATGCTGACTAAACAACTATTAAAACCAATTACATTTCAATTGTCTGCAGAGCAAACAATTTTTTATGAAGGATTAGCTAGTTTTTCATATCTTACAGGTTTAAAAACAAGTTTTCATTTTTATAAAAATAACAATTTAAAATTACACCGTACCAAATTAAGTAATAAAGATTATTATTTTACCCAGCATGTACCAACTGCTGTTGTTAGATTACAAGATTATCAAGAATGAACTGAACGAATGATCGAAATTAAGGAACCAGGTAATTATTCGCTCTTTATTGCTGGATTAGGATGAATTAGTTTTAAAGGGCAAAGTGGTCAAAAAATAATGGTTGGAACCCATCAAAACATTAAAATTACACTACGAAAACAGTTTATTTAGTTTTATAATTAAAAGTAGATAAATAGAAAAGAAATAAAAGATTATGAATCTTGTTAAAAAATATCCTTATGTAATTACTGATTTAGATGGCACAATTGCAGGGGAAGGTTATATAATTAATCCTGAAACATATGAAGCATTACAAACATATCAACTAGCTAGTGATTATCACTTGTTTTTAGTTTCAGGACGATTAGACTTAATGGCAAAATAATATTTTGCAAAATTAAAAATTAAAACACCAATTATTTCCTGTAATGGGGCGTTAATTCGTGACAGTTTAACAAATGAAATATTATATCAACAACCCTTACCACAAGCATTAGCTCTTGCGGTGTTAACAAAGGCCATTGCAGCAAATGTTGATCACATTGTTTATACTGCTAATATGGTTTATGGTCATCCTGAATCTGGTCGGATTGCTTTTATGCTAAAGTATAATGCCCAATTAGATAATGATAATTATCGCATTCCAATTGATACAGAAACGGAGGCATCGTGTAAGTGAAGTGCAACAAATCAACTCAGAAAGGAGTTGATTTTTTATTGAAAAGAAACATTATTTTATTTTGCGGTCCTTATTAACTAAGTATGGAAAAGATAATGTTATTAATATTGTCAATAATATTGTAATTAATAATGTAAAAGAAAATGAATAAATTATCCGCGTAATTTATTAGCGGTAATTTATTCAATATAGTTTATTTTGAGCGTAGCGAACACGCAAAGCGTGCCGCAAAATTAGATTTTTAGGAGGAATTAAGTTATGCCAGTTTGATTAACCACATTTTTTAGTGTTGTTATTATATTAGGTATTTTTGCTTGAATTGGTTTATCGATTTATCAAAAAATTCGTCAAATTCGGGGTAAGAAAAAAGATAAAAAAGAAATTGAAAACAAGGAGGATAAAAAATAATGTTAGGGATGTATTTAACAACAGCGGTTAATTTTTTAGCATAAGATACGCCTACTATTTCAGATGGAATGGGTTCTATTTGAAGCGGTTTGGGACAAGCAATGATGAAAGTTAAAGAAGCAATTTATGCTGTGTTACCACAATTAATGACCTTTTTAGGTGATGCGTGAATTATTTTAATTCCATTTGGAATTTGAGTAATTATTAAAATATTAAACTTTTTCCGTGTTATGGTTAAAGGATTTTAATATTTATTATAATCGATTATATATCTTAGCTGTGGCACACTAGCTTTGTTATTTTATTTACTAATTTTATATTTTCTATTAACGTTGTTAATAGTATTTTTCAGTGTGCTAATTTGTATTTTTGATTTTATATATTTAACATTGTTATTACCAATGTTTATTTAACAAGAATTAAGTTACATTAGTATAACAATGTTTATTACAGTAAAGGAGTATTTATATGAAAAAAATTATAGATAGTATCGAACAAGTAATTTCAGTTTGTGGTCAATATTTTGCAAAGTGGCCTAATAAAATGGCACCAGATGTTTTAAAAGCAACTTATGAAATGTTAAAAGAATATCAAGAACAATTAAATCATCATGAAGTAGTTGAAATATTTTCTGAAAGTGATCGTGAACAAATTTTAGAAAAAGTAAAAAGTTTTTATGAAAATAAACTTGCTGAAAAAGACAAATTAGCAAGTTAAGAAGCAATGTTACGTATTAATGAATATCAAAAATTAAAAAAAGAACTTGCTCAAAAAAATAAAAAAAATTGATTTTTATGATGAAAGAATCAAACAACAAGATATTTTATTGGAAAAAAATAGAAAATATCCAACATTCAAGAAAAGTGACTTTATATATATTCAAGGAAAATCATTAATTATCGGAACAGAAGGTGCTTATGTTATAAAATCTGAATTCAAAGAAAAAATAGAAAGTTTAGAGGAATAATTATGCAAGATTTATTAGATGAAATTAAAATGAAAATTAAAACTATGCAAGCTACTTTAATTCAATTGAATGAATATGAAATTCATCATGAATCTGTTAATATTATTCGAAAAGAAATGAGTTTTTATCAGTATATTGCAGAAGAATTAGAAAAGGAAATTGACCATTATGTTAAAATCAAAAAATAATTTTTTCTTAAGTAGATATGACATAAAAGATGAAAGAATATTAGGAGTTTATGATACATATAAAGAAGCTATAAAAGAAGTATATGGTTATGAACCAGGACATTCTAAATATGAAAATGCTTATGCTGCTATTTGTGCAAGTGCTAATAATGTTCCAAATAGTAAAGGAGAAAAAAGGTCAGCGTATGGGTTTTGATATAAAATATTTTTTGATAATAAGGAATGTGATTAATTATGTTAGGAATTTGAATATTTTTTATTGAACGTAAATTTCAAATTTGTCATTCTATTTTGAATAAAAAATTTGTTGGTAGTTTGTATTTTAAGTTAAATGTTTGCTCAATGCAGTGCAATAGAAAGCGAGTTGATTTGAGTAATGTATCAGAAACTAAGTTATAAAAATGGTCCTAATCCGCCATTGTGTAAATATAATACTATAAAAGTTATTGATATAGAATGATTTATTGGTTATAACGGTTTTCAATCTTTTCGCAGAATAATTGAAAGTAAATGGTTTGCTGGTATTGATACTAGTAAAAATGAGTTATATGTGTGAAAGTAGGGTGTTTTTATGAGTTTTTATAAGAAGAATATTAACGTAGAAAATTATTTTATTCGAAGAGAATTTATAGTTTTTCAGACTTATAAAGCTTCATTTATAAATTTACCTAATCACAATAAACATATTGGTTTTTGATTAAGTAATAGATTTATTTATTTTAGTGAAAAACATTCTGATCAAGTAGCTATTGGTTTGATTTATGATAATTCTTACCCTATTGTAAAATATAATGAAAATTTAAAACGTCATGTGTGAAAATATTTAACCGGGACAGAATTAATTAATTTATATAATCAATATAAACAAAATTATTTTACACAAATGAAAAAAGCATTATTTCCTGGTGAACCTCAAAAAGTAAAAACAAATAATAATAATAATAATAATAATAATAATTTAATAAATTGAACTGTTGAAAAAGAACAAGAATTGATTAATGATTTGAAAGATTTAAATTAAATGAGTTTATATGATTATTGAGTTCAATTTGTAAGTTATATTATTGGTTCTAATGCTCATGAATTTTTGTATATTCTCTCGTTTGTATTATTTATAGTTTTATTTTTTGGTATGTTTTTTAAAATCATTCAAAAAATGTGAAGTTTTTAAATTATGACAAAAGATTGAGAAAAATTAAAAGAGTTTTTTATTCATGTATTTTTATTTATTGATAAATCTAATGTTGAAAGTATTACAACCTGAACTTTAACTCTTATTATTGGCATTTGAATTGTTATTTTATTTTTAACTTGGTTTTTATTGTGAATGGTTTTCAAAATAGTTAGTTGTTTTAAATAATGAAAAAGTTTATATTTTTCTTAAAAAATTATTGTTATATTAGCGGTTCAATGCTTTTGTTTAGTTTAGTTGATTTATTATTTTGAATTATTTCTTTAAATTATACTGGTTTAGTATTTTGAATGTTATTTGCCTTGCAGTGTGTTTATTTTGTTTGGTGATTATGAAAAAATATTTTTTATCAGTTAAATGCGTTTAGGTTAGTTAATTTTGTTTGAGATAATCCGTTATAAGTAATTATTGGTAAATTAGGAACGGGAAAAACATTACTTTTAACTTATTTATCACAAACTATGAAACTATTAACAGATAATATTTATAGTAATTATCCGTTAGAAGATGATAAAGTTAAAGTTTTAACATTTAAAAATTTAGATTTTACAGATCGAACAAAACCGGTTACCCCAGATGATAGTGTTATTTTATTTGATGAAAGTTATTTATATATTGATGGAACTAGTCCGCACGATGAGAAAAAAGTTCATAGTGGTAAGATACCGTGAATTGTTTTAGCAAGACATTTTGGTAATCGTGCTTTGTTTACTGCTCAGCGTGAGGGTATGATTTGAAACAATATTAGGCAATTAGCAGGTGGTATTATTATTCCAATTTCACTAAAAAAACCTATTGCTAAAAAAGGATTTAATTTTTTTAATAGATTCTTTATTATGCGAATTGGTATTTTTCAAGATATTACTGATTATGAAATTTGAAAAACAAAATCAGTAAAACGAACAGCAGAAGGTAAACGAGCAAAACATAGGTCAGATGTTGGGTTGGGAATTCGGTTTTTTAAAATAATTATTCCGTTAGAATTTGCACAGAAATATGATAGTCAATGATTAAAGTTTGCGCGTGATTTAAAAAATGATGAAATAGTTAATTATAAAGAATATTACTGGTCAGAAATTACTAAATTGAGTGTTAAAGAGCGTTTAGAATTGTTTGATATTGATATTTTGAAAAAGAATTTAAAACCTAAAAAAGAAAAAGGAAGTGGTAAAAATGATTAATTTATTAGCTGAAAATAATAGTAATTGAAACAAAATTTTTAGTTTTATTTTTGATGTATTTTTGTTTATTTTTGATGTAATTTGAAATACAAAATTACCAATGACAAATACGACAATTGCTTATTTTATTATCTTTTTTATGGTTGTTAAGTTATCTATTTATGCAATTCACGGTACAAGAACTCAATACAACGAATTAGGTTCAACAGTACAAACGGGTGTATCAAATATTTATTCTGCAACTTCTCGTGGATTTTCAGATACTAAACAAGGTATACAAAAACATATTAAAGAGCGTAAACAGTTTAAAATTAATCGTAATAAGCAACAATTATCAAGTTTAGCAAAACAAGCAAAAACAAGAGAACAAGGATATCGGAGAGTGAATAAATAATGATTAGATTAGTTTTATTAGTTGCGGCAATCGCTATTTTTGGAACAGGATTTATTACAGTCATTATAAATCAATTAACATCAGCAAAAAATATTATTATGGATTTATATAATTCTGATACTTTTTTACTTTCTTTGTTTGGCAAAATGGCAATTTTGTTTTCTCATCCGTTAATGTTAACGATATCAAGTTTATATATAGTTGGGTTTATTGTTTCAAAAACATTGTATAGTTAGGAGTTGAATTTATGAAAAATAAAATTTTAAAGTTTTTAAAAGAAAAATGATGAAAAATATTATTATATTTTTTAATAATTAGTTTTGGAATGTTTGTTCCTTTTCTTTATATTGATATTAAAGAATTTCAATTGTTTTTTAGTAAATTTGGTTCAGTTTCTTCAATTATGTGTATTGGATATATAATTTTTGGTAGTATTCATTATTCTTAGGTTTTTAATAAAATTAAGTAATTAGAAACAAATTAAGTTTCGCTTATGATTAAATGATAACAAAATTTATAAA
>NZ_RCOO01000303.1:0-860 GCF_003987485.1 Spiroplasma endosymbiont of Megaselia nigra | reverse complement strand
TATAACAAAATACAAAAATTTTAATGAGCTAAAAAATATGATAGATAATTATATTGTTGAGTATAATAATTATAGAAGGGTTTTAAAATTAAAAATGCCTCCAATTCAATTTGAATTAAAAAGCATTTTAAATTAAAAAAATAATTCTCAGTTATTTGAAACTGTGCAAATTTATTAAAATGACTTTTTATATTTCTAATATAATTAATGATAGTTTTTCATTGTTTTTATTAAATAATTCTAAATTATTAATATTAATTTGTTCTTTTTCTGTAAAAATTGTAATATTATAATTTCCATAACCCCATATCCCTGATATTTCAATTTGATTTAAAATAAATAATTTTTCATCAAAAGTTATTTTGATACTATCTTCAACTAAATTTTTAGTCATACTTATTCAAACTGCTTTTGAATAAAGTAATTTATATCATTGAGAAAAATAATCTAAATAATCTTCTATTTTGTCATTAGAAACAATTAAATTAGTTAAGTATTTACCATATTCGCCATCAGATAATTTAATTTCAGCAGGAATTAAAGACGGAATGTTATTTGTTTCTAATTCACTTGTTAATGATAGTCAATTAAAATAATTTGCTTCTAATTTATAAATGGAGTTTTCTGAAATATCGTTATTTTTTATAGTTGCTTTAATTTCATTATTTTTGTTGTTATTATTTTGATGTTTTAAATTTCATTCTATAATTTTTCCTATTGTTGGGTCAATATTTGGTATATTTGGCTCACCCTTTATTTCACAACGGTAAACTGATTTAAAATAAGTTCCTTTGTCAATTCTTCAAGGTCAGTTTGTCATTTTAGATTGTTCATAATCAAATAAATCAACTTCATAATTT
>NZ_RCOO01000056.1:0-7451 GCF_003987485.1 Spiroplasma endosymbiont of Megaselia nigra | reverse complement strand
CCTTTGCCATATAAAAAATGTTTCTCCTAACTTTATATATTTAATAATAACCTAGAAAGGTTTTTTATTTCATATTCTCAGTTAAAAGAAACATTGTAGATGTAAATCTTTTTTTTATTTTTTATCTTGGTTTAAATGTAATTTTAACTGGATTATCACTTTTATTGCGAATACCTAATATATTGGGATTATTAATATTTAATAAAATATAATCTTTATTACCCCAAAATCATCTTGTACTTCTTAATATTTTTGCTGATAAATTACCAATTAATGCTTTTGAAAATCTAATTTTTAATTTCATATCATTTGTATAATATGATTGTAAATATATTTCTTTAATTTTATTATTAACATTATTAGACCATGATGTTATTTGCAATGAAAAATATATTTCAAATATATTATTTGGTGCTTCATATCTATTATAATATTTTTTTTCACTTGGTAAACCATTAGTATAACCAGTTTTAAATGTTTTAATATCATTTATTGGTATTTCATTAGTATTTAATACAATTAAATTATCAATATCAAATTTAAAATTAACTTTATCAACTTGTGAATAACCATCTTTTAATAATTTTACCTCTTATAATGAAAATAATTTATTATTACAATTATCAACTGCTCCATATAAATCAACATTTCTATCGGGAATAAAATTCTCTATATTTACTTGTCCACATTCAACTTGTATATTATTAAGATTACTTATTTCTATTGTTTTATAAGAACTAATAAATTTATCTATACTTTAAATAGTTGGGTCAATTTGTTTTAAATCAATTTCTACCTCATAATAACCATAATTAAATTCATCTGCAAAAAAATTTATTGGATTACTATCTACTTGTTTACATTTTATTTCTGAATTAAATCTAGTTTTTAATGGTAGTACTACATCAGAAGGCATAATATCTTTTGTATATTCTGAATAATTATATGGCACTGGTGGTAATACATATTATGGATAATTAAAGGTTGGTATTTCATAGTCATGGGGTAGTAAGAAACTAGTTTTATAATTAGTTGTCATATCGCGTAAATAATTATTTAAGACACTTTTTGTTTTGCCACGAAAACTCCATACTGATAATCGTAAATAATCTTCTTCATTATTAGTATATGGATTATCAGCATAAAAGATAATTTCAAAATTACCTTTATATAATGCTTGAATTGAAAACATATCAATTATATAACTACAATTTGTTCCATCTGGTGTTTGTAAGAATTCGCAATCATTATCTTTTTCACTACCAATAACCGGTGTTTGAGCATCAACTGCTTTGGTTTTTTCATTAATTAAATAAACTCTTTTAGTTTTTTCATTTAATTGTTTTAAATTATAAGTTGAATAAGTTATTCGTTATGTTGGTTTGCCATCTTTTTCTAAAACATTACCTTGTATTTTATCAGTTAATAAAGTAGTAAAACTAAAACTAGTAGCATTAGCACAAATCATAGCACCAATTTTATCATTTCCTTGTTCTCTAAATATTTCAAATGGTAAATAACCTTTTCCAGCAGCTTTATCACCTCAAAAGGCATCATTATAAAAACTATAAACATTATTAGCAATGATGATGATAAAACATATACCATTGCAATTAGTACCCAATTAGATTACCATGAAGATGCTACACGTGTTAAAGAGTTAGTAAAAGACTATGTTGATAATGACTTAGACTTTTTATGATATACCATTGGTGAACAAATTGATGAAAAAGAACAAGCTTTTTTTGAATCATTAGGATTTATTCAAAATGAAATTTTAGTTGGAATGGTACTTGATTTAACAAAATGAAAAAAAGTAAAATTAAAAGTTGATAAAAATCTTAAATTTCGACGTGTTAATGATAATAAACGATTAAATGATTTTAGTAAAATTCTTGAAAGTGCAATGGGACCAAAAAGTTGAGATTATGCATTTTATAAAACTTTATTAAAATTAAATAAAAATAAAGATACCGCTGAAATTGATTTATTATATAAAAATGATCTTCCTGCAGCAACTGGAAATATTTACTTTGAAAAAGATATTGCAATTATTGATGATATTTCAACTCATCAAAATTTTCTCCAACAAGGATTAGCAAAACTAATGATGAATCATTTAATTAATCGTGTTTATAATCAAGGTTACGATTTGGTTGGATTGATTGCAACATCACAAGGATATAATGTTTATCGCAAATTAGGATTTCGTCCAATTAATTTATATTTAAGTGAATACATTACAAAAACAAAAAGCACTAATTTAAGTCAAATTGCAACCAAAATTAGTCGTGGTAAGATTAAACATCTTCAAACAATGAACCAAACAGCAATTAATAATATGATAAATAATTTTAGTTGTAAGAAATGTAATAAAGAAATTACTGATAATAAATATTTAATGGCTTTTAAAGGATTAAATGATTTTGCTATTAACAATTATCACCAAAACTGTTATAGTTTTTCAATAAAAGATAAATGAGTAATTTTAGTTGAAAGAGATGATAATAATTAATTTATCTTACAATTAATAACAAATAATCTTCAATAAAATAGACACATAAAATTAATTTTATGTGTCTATTTTAAATATTCAAACCTTGTTATTTTTTTTGTTGATGTTTCACTTTTAAAACTTTTTTAGTTCGTAAATCTTCTTGATATTCATTAAAATATGGATCAGGTTCATCAACTAATTTGTTACGATATTTTCTTCAGTAGTAAACTAAAATTGGAATAATAATTGCTGCTGAAATTAAATCATTTAAACCAATAAAGACATAATAGAAAATTGGATTTCCAGTTGCTTGACTAACGCCAAAACCAATTCCAATTAATGGTAAAATTACAAGAATTGAACGTAAACTACTTGTAAATGTTGCTAAAAAAGAACGATTAATTCCTTGGAACAACGTTAAAGCAATATAAGTTAATGAACAAAATGGATAAGTCATAAAGTTTAAAACAATTCATAAACGATATTTCGTTGCATATTTTTCAGGAAAAGCAAATAACATCATCATATCTTTTCCAAAAATAATAAAGACAATTAACATTAAACAAAATCAAATAATAATTAATAAACTAACCCGTTTTAAAACTTCTCAAATTCGAGCATTCTTTTTTGCCCCATAATTATAAGCAATAATACTACGAGCCCCTTGTGTAACACCAACCCCTGCTGATAATACTAATGTCATTCATGGCACAATTGAAGAATAAAGTTCCTGCAAAACAGCAACCCCATTATGATATTCTTGGTTTGGTAACTGAACAACAAGGGATGTTGCAACATAAGATGTAACGACTAAAGCAGCATTATTAATAAAATTTGGTAATCCTGCTTTAGTAAAATTAGCAATATTTTTTTCTTCAATTTGGAATAAGTCATTTCAGTAAAATTTTGAATAACTATTTTTTGTTTTAAAAACAATAATAAATCCTCAAATTACTTGTACTGTTCAAGAAAAAACTGTCCCCAACATTGCTCCTGACATTCCAAGATGACAAACTCTCATAAATAAAATGGCCGCTGCAGCATTAATTAATAATGAACTTAAAATCATAATTATTACTCATTTCATTCGTCCTTCACTACGAATTAACGACATAAAATAATAACTTAAAAACATCATTGGTGCTGCTGCTAACATTGGAAATGAATATTCTCAACATAAACTTTCTGTAATTGGATTATAATGTTTTCCCATTTGAGAAGTAATAAATATAGCGTTTCATCCCGGAAATACAATACAAAAAATTGCAAATGCGACGATGATTGAAAAAAGAACTGTTAATAAAAAACCATTTCCTGCAATTCGACGCATACTTGGAATATCACGTTGACCATAAGCAATTGAAAAATTCATTGCACAACCCATTCCAATCATAATACTAAACGACCATTGTAAGTTATATGTTTGTGAAGCATATTGAGTTGCAACATTAATAAATGACCGCATATCAGCTAAAGGAATTTCTGTAACACTAATATTTTTTAACCGATTATATGCATCAATATAAAATTGGTCATGAATTAAATCAGGTGCGGCAAATGATAATGCTAAACTTTTATCAACAATATTGTATAACCCTTGAACAATCATTAAGAAAACAGTTGGAACACAAAAGTATTCTATTGTTTTTCAAGGTTTTTCAAACCGTATTTTTTTTTCACGACCTGTTAAAACTTCTGACAAATTAATTTCCTCCCCCCCAATAAAAAAATAAAAAAACCTTACGATGTAAAGTAATTTTAAAACTACATTAATAATATTCGTTATAATTATAGCTCAAAAAAATTATTTTACTAAGGTTTTTTAACATTAATTACTTAATGCACTTGCTTTACCAAAATTTTTATTAACTGAAAAAACAACACGATCGTAAATTTCGGTAATATTTGTTACAAATGGTTTAATAGTAATTAAAATTACTTTTTCTTCAAAAGCACGATAAGTAATTTCTTTAATTTGTTCATTGCCATTTTCAAAATGTAAAATTAAACCATCTTCTAATTTTTCAATTATGGGAAGATTTAATTTTTTTACAACATTTTCTAAACTTGCTAACATTGGTTTTTCCATTACGGTAAATTGATAATAGTTTTGGGTTGAATTAATAACAGTACCCGAAAACACAACCTTACCATAATTTAGAATTGTAATCTCATCGGCCAAATCTTGCAATTCAGTTAAAATATGTGAACAAATTAAAATTGTCTTACCTTGGTTTTTAACTTTAATTAAATCATTGAATAATTCTTGGCGAGCAGTTGGGTCTAAATTAGCCGCTGGTTCATCTAAAATTAGGACCTTTGGATCCACAATTAATGCTTGTGCTAATAAGACCTTTTTCTTCATTCCTGATGAAAATGTATTAGGATTCTTAGTCCGAAATTTTCATAAATTTAGATTTTCTAAGATTTGCTTTGCTTTTATTTTTGCTTCTTTATACTTAACATCTCGTAAATAACTCATTTCAATTAAATATTTATAAACATTTAAATGTTTTGGAAATCGAGCATTTTCAGGAATATATCCGATAAGTTTTTTTGCTGCTGGTGAGTTCGCCTTTAAGCCATTAATACTAAAATTACCACTTGTTTGAATAATTGCTCCAACTAATGATTTAATTGTTGTGGTTTTTCCTGAACCATTTGGTCCAATAAAACCATGAATTTTCCCTTTTGCAACATTCATATTAATATCATCAACAGCGACAAATTTTTTAAATTTTTTTGTAAATCCATGAATCTCGATTGCTAAATCAGGATTTGGTGTAAAATTACTTTTTTTTGTTTTCATAACTATACAAAATCCTTTCTTGTAATTCATCATAATGTTAATCCTGCTAATGCAAGTGTTACTAATAAATAACCGGTATACAAACCAGATAAACTAGTTAATGTTACTGGTTTATTAAAGTCTCCCATTAAAAAATAATTTGTTTTTGCCTTAGAATCACTTGTCTGAAAAGCAACAGAATCAATTTTAACATCTAAATAATTATTAATTGGTAACAACATTGTTGCAGCCATATCATTTGCTCCTGATACACTAGCACTAGCATTTCCTGTTCACATTACAACTCATTGTTGTCATGGATTTAAGTATGCCATTAATTTATAATTTGTTTGAGCTTTTTTAATACTATTTAATTTATCTTGTGGTTGTTGCTCGTTATCATGAATAGCATTATATGGATCATATATTCCTTGTTGTGACCAATAAGATATTTGGGAAATAAATTGAGTATACAATGACATAACTAGATCATTAATATAAACATTTTCACTATATAAATTACGATCTAAAAATTCACGAAAATCTCAAGAAAAATTATTAAATTTATTTTGACTAGTTTTCGACAATGTGTTAAAAACAAGCGATGCAATTCTACTTGGTGCAATGATTCCTTCTGAAAGATAACTATTTTTTGGATAACCAAAAATTGTTGGTGAAAAAATTGATTTATCATACATTGTTTTAATAATTTGATAAATATTTTTTGTTGTTTTACTTTTTAATTTTGTTTCATCTAACACATTTATATTAATTTTAGTATCAGATGATGGTTTTGTTCTTGAAAGCGTAATTGGTTGTTGTAAACTTACATCATTATAAAAATCCGATAAAATATTAATTCCTTTATCACTATTATTTGTAAATGTAACTTCATTACCGATTGTAGGTTTAACAACATTAAATTTAATTGACTTATAACCATCAAATTCTAATACATTAGTATTAATTAATTTTGCTAATATTGGATAATCATTTGGTGTTTTTTTAACTTCTGTAACAACATCATTTCAAGAAATTGGGTTTCCAGTAGCATGTAATTTAGTGACCACTAAATCAATATCCCGCGCTAATGAAGTCACATCAAAAGCTTCCATATCTTTACTACTATACGAAAATGATATACTAAGTTTATCGTCAGATACACTTCATACTGGTCAACCAGTCGGATTTAATAAATCATCATATGTTTTTTTAAGATCAGAGTCCTTAAATTTAACAGGATTCTTTGCTAAATCTGCGGTTTTAATCAAATATTGTGATGCTTGATCACCTTTACTTGCATTATAAATAAATGGAATCATCGCTCCAATTACTGTTAAAAAACCAATTGTAAATAAAATACCGATAACACCTTTTGCATTTAATCCTAAAGAAATTAAAATACCAATTGTGGTTAAAAATAATTGTAAAATAAAACTTGTTAAAATCATAAAGTTAACTTTGCTTAAAATTACTTTTCCAAATGCTGTTCCTTTTAGCCCCATTCCGAATGATAAAATTGGTGGTAATAATAAAATAATTAGTGAATAAATTAAGCATAATAACTGTAAAGCTAATCATTTTTCAATAATCATTCTTGTTCGTGAGATTGGAATTGATGAAAAAATTAATAATGTTCCATCATCAATTTCATCACGAATTAACTGTACCGCTTTAAAACCAATAAACATTGATGTTAACCCAAAGTATAACATATATCAAATCCATGAATAAATAGTAAATAATGATTTAGCAGCATCAATATAGTCTCCACTAGCAACATCTCTTATTCCTAAAGCTAATGATAAAACCATAATTATTCCTACTACTAATGTTAAAACAAACATCACTCATGTTGATGGTGCCTTTAACATTTTAATTAAAGTATAACGAAACATTTTTAATGAAAAAAAATGAACTATCTTTTTATTTAATTCCGCTTTTTTTCCTTGCGTTGCTTCGACTGTTTCATTATGAGTCATAATTTCCCTCCTATTTCATTAATTTCATAATATATTTTGTAATTTTAAAAACTACAAGATAATTATACAAAAAAAAAAAAAAAAAAACTTTTTTTTTTTTTTTTAAAAAAAAAAAATTAAAAAAAAAAATTAAGTTTTTTTTTTAATTTTTTTTAAATAAATTTTTTGCTCGTTTTTTTGCTTT
>NZ_RCOO01000302.1:0-877 GCF_003987485.1 Spiroplasma endosymbiont of Megaselia nigra | reverse complement strand
TATTGAAAAGACATTTGTTTAGTTGATAATAATGGAATGCCACAATATTTTGCGTGAAGTTTTTATCCTAATTATTTTAAATCAGTTTATCGTTGAAATTTTAATGCAAATATTCCTAATTTAGATATTGATTCTAAAACTGGTGAAATAAAAGTTGAAGATTAATAAATATAAAAACTCATTTAATTAATTAAATGAGTTTTTATATTTCTAATGTAATTAATGATAGTTTTTCATTATTTTTATTAAATAGTTGTAGATTATTAATATTAATTTGTTCTTTTTCTGTAAAAATTGTAATATCATAATTTCCATATCCCCATATCCCTGATATTTCAATTTGATTTAAATTATATAATTTTTCGTGTTTAAAAAAATTTATTTTAATACTATCTTCAATTAAATCTTTAGTCATATTTGCTCAAACTGCCCTAGAATAAAGTAATATATATCATTGTGAAAAATAGTTTAAATAATCTTCTATTTTGTTATTAGAAACAATTAAATTAGTTAAATATTTGCCATATTCACCATCTGATAATTTAACTTCTGCCGGAATAAGAGAAGGGATGTTATTTGTTTCTAATTCATTTGTTATGGATAATCAATTGAAGTAATTTGCTTCTAGTTGATAAATAGGATTTTCTGAAATATCTTTGCTTTTAACATTTATTTTAATTTCATCATTGTTGTTGATAGTATTTTGATTTTTTAAATTTCAATCTGTAATTTGTCCATTTTTTTCATCAATAATTGGTGTATTAGGTTCACTGTTATTATTTCAACGATAAACTGATTTAAAATAATTAGGATAAAAACTTCACGCAAAATATTGTGGCATTCCATTATTATCAACTAAACAAATGTCTTTTCAATA
>NZ_RCOO01000055.1:0-7570 GCF_003987485.1 Spiroplasma endosymbiont of Megaselia nigra | reverse complement strand
TTTTTGAGCAATAAAACTTATCTTATTATTTTTAACTTCTTGTACTATCATTTTTCTAAAATCTGCTGTATATTTATTAAATTTTTGTCCTTTTCTTGCCATATAAAAATGCACATCCTCTAAAAGTTTAGTAAAGTTCTTTTTTAATTTTACTTACTTTTTGGGGTGCAGTCTACTGTATCAAGTTCTTTTTTAATAAATTTATTAGGAACTTTATCAATGTCAATTATTTTAATATCATATTCTTTTTTTTGTTTTAATCCTCTAATTTTTAATTCGTTTTAACTAATTAATTGATCAATAATTCCAACATTATTAGTTAAATTCTTATTTTTTAAAATTAGTTGTTGCTGTTTTTCATACCAATAAACTTGTTTTTGTAAAATTTCATCTGTTAAATCTTTAAATTTATTACTAATTTCTTTTTCAAATAATAATAAAATTCTTCTTACTTGATTTAAAATAGTTTTTGATGAAGAAAGTGGATTTAAGTATTTTTTTTCTTCCATTTTTAAAATAGACTTTAATTCGCTACCATTATCTGCATCTTTTTTATTATTAATTGTGTAATTAATGATTTTATTTTGTAAAGAATTAAAATAATCAATATTATTTTTATCAGTTATTTTTGATATAAAATCTTTCAAATAATTTAAAGAATCATTAAGTGAATTTCTTAGTTTTATTTTTTCATCTTCAATATCATTTTTAGTTATTAATTCTTTTATAGTTGTTAATTCCATATTTTTTAATTCTTCCTTTCGTTATTTACTATTAAATACTTTGATTATTTTTAATGTTATAAAATATAAAATTGGTAAACATATTGTATTTGTAATTAATATTCCGATAATTATTTGTTCTATACTTAAAACTCCAAGATTTAATCAAAAAAGAATAAAATCAATCGAAAAATAAATAATTATGTTTGATAATAAAATAATAATAATTTTAATAATATGATTTATTTTTATTCAATTAATTAGTTTAATTAAAATGGCCAATAAACCCGTACCAATATTTCAACATAATGATCCCAAAGTAAAACCTCATAATGTTAAATCAGATAGAAAATGTCCCATAAATCCAATTTAATAAACACCAATATCAATTTAAAATAAATCCGCTTATAAAAATGGGGATTAAAAATAATGGAATTGATGTTCTTGGAATAATTTGTATTCGCATTACTTGTGATAATACAACCATCATGGCAATTAAAACTGCGACATAATTTATGTTTTTGATTAATTGAAAATTATTCATTTTTTAAAAATTTAATTTAAGTTGTATTTTATTTAATCGTTTTTTTATCATTGAAAAGTAATTATTATTTATTTCACAACCTAGTAATTTTCGGTTTAATTGTTCACAAGCATATGCGGTTGTACCACTTCCCATAAAAGGATCTAAAATTAAATCATTTTCTTTGCTATGTTTTTTAATCAAAACGCCAAATATATTTAATGGTTTTTCTGTTGGGTGTTCTGTTATTTTATAAACTGATCCTACTGAATTTTTAAATATTGTTTTTTTATTTTCATAATTATTTTGATAATTTGGAATTTGGTGTTTTTTAGAATAAATAATCATACAATATTCTTTATCTTGCAAAATAAAATTGTTAGTTGGCATTGGGTTTGTTTTTTCTCATAAATAAAAATCAAAATTCATATTATTTTTATAAAACCAATCTAAATAATCTTTAATTTGTCTTCTATTCATTCAAATTAACATAAATTTATTTTTTGAAATTCGGTAAAACTCATCTAAATAAGTATTTATATCAAATGAATTATGTAAATTATTATCATAAATAGCATTAATATATTTATTTATACTTTTTGATATTTCACTGGAATTTATTTGTTCTTTTTTCCTTGTTGGTAAATAATATAAATAAGGTGGATCAGTTAATATTAAATCAACGCTATCATTTTCTAATGTTTTGACAAAAAATAAAGCATCAGTATTTGTTAATTTACCTAAATTAGTCTTAAATTCTTTCATTAAGTTATCATCCTATTTTTGTATTTTATTAAACTAAAATTATTAAATATTTTTTTAGCATTATATTTTATAAATAATTTTAAGATATGTTTATCAAAAATATTTAATTTAATATATTTATATTGTTTGTTTATGATATAGATTGAGATAAATATATTATTAATAATTTTTTACTTACTTTTAATCTAATTTATTTATTAACAAATATATTAATTTTGTTATTAACTAATTATTTATAAGAGAGTGAGAGAAATATTAATATTTTATTTTTTATCTCTTTTTCTCTCTGTCTTTTAAATAAATATATTAAATATATAGTAAAAATAAATTTTTGCACATTTAAAATATACAAAATAGCAAAAAATGTCACACCAAAAAATACTATTAAGTTTTCAAAGAACAGTTAGTTTAGTTATTAAACAAAATATTAAATTAATTAAAATAATATAAAACTAGTGTGCCATTAAGTTTTTAAAAGTGTTTTGAAATAGTGGAAGGGCAATACCTTAATTTAATAAATATATCATTAAAATTAACTGAAACAAGGAAGTGGAAATGCTTAGAGCTAATTAAAAAGATATTGCCTTTTCACTATTTCAAATATTTATTGTTAAAAACAAAAAATATCACTTTTTTTGTAAGTGACATTGCTTTTACATTAATTTCTAATTTTTATATTTTTACCCCACTTTTATTTATACGACCAATTTTTTTTGTAATGTTTCATTTGTCATTTGATGAACCATTCTTTTTAAACTTGTAAATTATTTTACTTTTCTAATATAATAATTATACTAAAAAGAAATAAAATGTTATAATTATGGCAAGAATTGATTGAAAGAGGGGATTAGAATGTTTTTATCATTTCTTATTGTAGTACAAAATAATCAGACAAAATTAATGAATACTTTACTATCAATTAAGGAACAAACAAGTGACGATTATGAAATTGTTTTAATTGATGATAGTGGATTCCAACCAAAATCACCACTCTTAGAATTTATGAATGAATGCTTTTATAATAATATTGGTAAACAAATTCAAGTAATTACAAATTTACGAAGTCAAGGCTTTTCATATGGTATTAATACTGCTATTTCAATTGCACAAGGAGATTTTTTTATGATTGTTGATGAAGGACAGACAATTCATAAAACAGCAGTTGCAGTTTTAAAAGAAAAAGTTGAAACATATCAAGTTGAACATAAAAAAGTTGATATGCTTGAATTTCGGTTACATTATGCGAATTCAAAGGAAAAAAGTGAAATTTGAAATAAATGTAATGTTTTACTGTCGCCTAAAACTAATAAAGAAGTGTTAGCATATGTTAATTGCTCACTTTTTACAAAGATATTTCGTCGAAACCTTATTTTACAAAAAAATATTACATTACTTGATTATCGTCGTACTGATACTTTCTTTATTTATAACGCATTAGTTTATACTGGGGGATATGTTGCAATTAAAGATGTGCTAGTTGATTATGAATTAGAAATTGTCAATTATAGTGTTTTTGATTTAATTAAACAATGAATTTATATTTTTAATTTATATCGTGATTTAAATTTATATCGTGAATATCAAGAAGAATTAGAGTATGCTTTTATTCGCTTTTGCTTAGTAACATTTTTAGAAATTATTAGTTTACAAAACAATAAAAGATTATCAATTAAAGCTATCCATAGTGCCGAAAATAAATTAGAACGTCGTTATAAAAGTTTTATGAAAAATAAATATCTTAAAAATTTAAAAGAACCACAATTTAAAATGATTGTTGCTGATATTAAAGGTTTTATTAAACATTGAAAACTGGAAAATACAAAATAAATAATGCAAGAATTATCAAACAATAAAAATTCAGCTGCTACGATGATGTCAAAACCAGAAGAAGAATATCAGCTTCATCAATTAGCGCGTCCAGTTCGTGTGATTTTTGTTCGTTTCTTTGATATTATTTTAGCGAGTTTAATTCCCTTAGTATTAACTTTAACGATGAAGTATTGAGATCAAGCTCGAACAATTTGAGCGCCTATTTTAGTTATTGCTGTTACTTTTGTTCTTTTCTTTCTTTATTTTGTTCTTATTCCTTATTTTTGAGATGGTAAAACAATTGGAAAATTTTGTTTTCAAATTAAATTAGTTACGAGTGAGGCAAAATTAAAGTTAGCAGTTATTTTTACCCGTGAATTATTTATTACATTTTTACCCTGATTTGTTGTTTTATTGACAAATTTAAGTTTAAATTTAATTTTTGAAGTTAGTTTAAGTGATTTGTTTCGGACAACTAATAAAAATCCAATTGCATTAATTATTATTCGAACCATCACAACAATTTATTTTTTATGATACCTTGGTTTAATTTTTGGTTTAGTGTTAAATCCAAATCATCAAATTTTATTTGATCGTCATTTTCATTTATTTACTGTCAAGAAAAAACCAATTCCTAAAAAAGCACCAACAATACCAAAAGAATTAATAACAAGAAAAACAAAACATATTCATTTACAAGAAAACCAACCAGGAAATATTTCTGATGAAATTTTAAAAAAAATTGATGAATTATAGGGTAAAATGTAATTGTTTGTAAAGAAAGGCAGAATATCATGGTCAATGAATTTATTGAAAGTTTAAATCCAAATCAACGCGAAGCTGTTTTAACAATTACTGGACCAGTGCGAATTATTGCTGGAGCTGGAAGTGGTAAAACACGCGTTATTACTAATAAAATTGCATATTTAATTAAATATGCTAATTTGCAACCATGACGCATTTGTGCTGTTACATTTACTAATAAAGCTACTAATGAAATGAGAACCCGTATTGTTGAGATGATTGGAAATAGTGGCCAGCGTTGTATGATTGCAACTTATCATGCCCTATGTGTTCGTATTTTACGAGAAGATATTATTCATTTAAATTATGATCGTCATTTTAATATTATTGATATGGCAGACCAAGATAGTATCATTCGTAATATTTATAAAACATTACCTGTTAAATATGATGCACAAGAAGCAAAAATGGTGAAGAATTTTATTTCGAAATGAAAAAATGACTTTATTAGCCCTAATAGTGCAAAAGCATCAGCAAATGGTTATGAAATGCGATGAGCAGAAGTTTATGACACTTATGAAAAACGTTTACGAGAGATAAATAGCGTTGATTTTAATGATTTAATTTTATTAACATATAAGTTATTTAAAAATAATGGGGAAGTATTAAAAAAATGACAAAATCGTTTTGATTATTTTTTAGTTGATGAATTTCAAGATACCAATGAATTGCAATTTGATATTATTAAATGATTAGTCGGTGATAATCACAATATTACTATTGTTGGGGACCCTGATCAAACAATTTATTCGTGACGGGGAGCAAAAATTAATTTAATTTTAAATTTTTATAAATATTTTCCGCATACACAAACAATTGTTTTAAATGAAAACTATCGGTCAACACAAAGCATTTTATCATTAGCTAATAATTTGATTATTCATAATAAAAATCGGATTGAAAAAGATTTATTTACTATCAAAGCTTCAGGGCAATTACCAATTTTATATCACGGTGCTAATAGTAGTGATGAAAGTGATTTTGTAGCTCGTAAAATTAAAACTTTAATTAAAGAAGAAAATTATGCTTATAATGATATTTTAATTTTATATCGTGCCAATTACTTATCACGTGATTTAGAAGCGGCCCTTGCTGATTATGGTCTTTCATATCGTATTTTTGGGGCTTTTAAATTTTATGAACGAAAAGAAATTAAAGATGCACTTGCTTTTTTAAAAATAATTATAAATAATGATTCTTTAGCCATTGAACGGATTTTGTTGTTAACGCCAAAAATTGGTCCAAAAGCATTTGAACAAATTATGCAAATATTAAAAGAGCAACAAATAATGCTTACAACATTACTAGAGCAACATTTTGATTTATTGCCATTAAATCTTCAACATAGTTTAAATAAAGTGCGAGAAGCAATTGTCCTAGCATTAGCACAATTACCAACTGCTAAATCAGTTGAAAGTTTATTAGTTCTTCTCTTAAATAAAACAGGTTATTTGCAGCGTTTACGAGATAACTATGAAGAAGAACGAGAAGAAAATATTTTAGAATTAATTGCGTCAGTTGGTAAATTTGATCAGCAAAATAAGGAATTAGCAGGAACAGAATTATTAAGTGAATATTTACAATTAATTTCATTACAAACTGATAGTGATAGTGATAATTTAACTGATAATACTATTTCTTTAATGACAATTCATAATGCAAAGGGATTAGAAAAAAAGGTTGTTTTTATTGTTGGTTTAAATGAAGGAATCTTTCCAACAACACAAGCTATTAAGATGGGAACTGAACAATTAGAAGAAGAGCGTCGAGCCTTATACGTTGCCATTACAAGAGCAGAAGAATTGTTGTTTATTAGTTATGCTGATGGTTATTCATATATTACAGGTAATGAACGCTTTGAATCACGATTTATTAAAGAGTTAGATAACGATTTTTATGAAAAAGTTAATAGCGAAAGATTGTTTAGTAAGCCAAAGTCAATTACTATTTCTTATAATAATCAAAGTGAAAAACAATCACGAACTGTCTTTAATCTTAATAAAAACATTGAATCAGCTTTTAAAACTAATCCATGAAAAGTAAAAGATACGGTTAATCATGAATTATTTGGAATTGGAGTTGTTGTTAAAATTATTGCGCAAAATGTCCAAATTGTTTTTTCGCATCCTTATAATGTCAAGATTATTTCAGCAGATAGTCAAGCAATTAAAAAAGTGGAATCATAAAAGAAAATAACAATACCAAATAATTGAAATTTTTATTTAAAAACATAAAAAATTGTTAAGGGATAATATACTTATTTTTGTTTTTTTTGATATAATAAGTTAGTATATTTTAAAGGAGGAAATTTAATGGCATCATTTAAAGCTTTTATCGCTGATCCTGTTGGGATGCATGCACGTCCAGCGGCATTAATTGTAGGAGAAGCAGGAAAATACCAGTCAGATATTACTATTTTCTCAGGAGGAAAAACTGGTAACTTAAAATCAATCATGACTATTATTGCATTGGGAATTCATCAAGGTGCAGAAGTAGAAATTGTTGCAAGTGGTTCTGATGAAGACGCTGCAATTGCAGGGATTGAAAAAGTAATGAAGGATAACAAGGTTATTTAGGGTAATTTGGTAGTATACATTATTTTGAGGTTTTTAATAAAATTAAGTAATTAGAAACAAATTAAGTTTCGCTTATGACTAAATGATAACAAAATTTATAAAAAATTCAACTTTTTAAAAAAAATAATTTTTAATTGAAGAAATAATTTATAAAATTATGAATTTTGACACACTAAAAAATACTTTTTAAAGTTATTACTAATTTTAAAAAGTTTTTTATTTTTTATAAATGTATTATGTAAATTCAAGCAGCAAATTCTGTCTCTTGTTAGTATGATAATAACATCATTTAAAATAAATGCAACTATTTTTTAAAAAAAAATAAAATATTTGTAATTTTAGTCTATTTTAAAAATATTTAAGCACACTGA
>NZ_RCOO01000301.1:0-888 GCF_003987485.1 Spiroplasma endosymbiont of Megaselia nigra | reverse complement strand
AGTTTTCATTCTTTATTAAAAAAAGCAACAATTCATAACAATATTTACTTATCGCATGACGAATATATTAATGATGTTAAAAAATGAAATAAATGATATTCAAGCCGCAAAGAAAAGGATATAATAAATAAAAGTTTATAAACCTTTTTTACTAATACTTACTTTTTGGGGTGCACTCTATTGTGTTCTTTTAAAATGTTTTTAATTCTTTCATTTAAAGGTAAATATGGCGTTACAAATTTTTAATAAAAGACATGGTATTTATCAAAAGGGTTAAAAGTAAATTGATTAGAATATGTTTTATGAAAATATGTTGTTAATGTTATATGTTGTTTTGCTATGTTGTATCATTCTTGAAATGTCCAAGATAATTCTTTTACTGGAATAGGATTATCTAAATTATATTGTTCATTATCATTTTCATCAATGTATTTTTCGTAAGACACTTTTAAACTTTTTGAACGAAACATTGAAACTCTTAAATTATTATATCTTTTATCTAGTTCTTTATAAGTTAAGATTTCTTTTTCTTCAGCATGTATCATTTCGTCAGTTCATGCCGATATAATACAACTGCCTTTACCAACCTTCCCCATAATTTTATTACCATTAGAATAACCTGCAAAAGCAATGCGAACACCACTAGGAAAAACAATTTCTCCACCTTCTTTAACATTTTTAGGTCAAAAAATCCCATTTTCATTGTCGGGTTCCAAATCAACCCCATATTTATCGTATAGATAATTACATACATTAATTGTATCGCCAAATGTAGTATCTTCATGGGTATTGGCATATCTTCGTAAAATATTAGATGAAGAATCGGTAAAATTACAAGCAAAAAATAATTTTTCTGCTAAATGATTTCATGTTTTATTAGTCCCACGC
>NZ_RCOO01000054.1:0-7772 GCF_003987485.1 Spiroplasma endosymbiont of Megaselia nigra | reverse complement strand
ATAACCATGAATAATACTTTCCCTAGTTTACCAAACTTAAATGATATTAATAGTGTTTTAAAATTTTATAATTATGATTGAACAATTAATTTAGCAAATGTTATTGCGTACCATCAAATGCGATTAGTAAATGGTAAAGATATATTATTTAAATCACACCGTAAAGATATATTAGAAAAACTAAATTGATGATATGAAACTTATAAAATAAAAGAAAAATTAGATAAAAATGAATTAACAGCAAGTTTAATGGGTAAAACTATCTTTGGTTTATTAGAAACTAGTGATGGCAATATTGATTTATGAATTAACCCATTTAACTTTACATCTCGTGTAAGTAAAATAAACGAAATTGAACAAGGTGCTGATATTTGATTAAATTATCATCAATCAGATAGTGGCTTTATTTTAAATTTAATTTGTACTAAAGATAAGATAATTATTAAGGGTTGGCCAAAAAATAATGAAGTAGTTGTTGGGCAAAGCAAAACAGAAATTAAAGATAATGTAAGACCTGTTTTAGTTCAAGAATTTAAAAATAAATTAGGTATAGTTCCTTTTTGGGAAATGATTAATGAACCTAATCCATTATTCTTATCTACGTCAACAACTTTAAACCCATTACCTACAATGGCAAATTGTTATAAATTACAATTTGATTTAGAAGATAGTTTTAATATTAAATCAAAAGAACGATGAGCAAATCGTACGCACTGATATGGAATATTAGATGATGATTTAATGACTGCCTATAACAAAGGCAATAAAAAAGTATTACAAGATGCTTTTGATGATATTTTTATTCAATCAGGTCAATCAGCAGTAGATGGTCAATTATCCCAATCTTTACAAGTAGTACAAGGTACACCAACCTTAGAAACATATACGGAAGACCAAAAATCAATTATTGAACAAGTATATTTAGCATGTCATTTTTCTAGTCCTTTTGGTGATAAATCAGATAATGATCAAAATAAAACACAGTCCTTATTAACTAAAACCAAAGATTTAGAAAAACAAGCATATTTACAATCATATCGTAAACAATATTATACTAAGATGTTTGATACTATTTTAAAATATTATGGTTTATGAGATGGTGCTGGTGAACGCCCTTATGGATTTGATTTTATTAGTGCTAGTTTAGTTGACCAAATGCGACAAAATGAATTAATTACTGCTAGATTAGATAATGGCACAATGGAGCCAATAAGAGCGATAACTGAATATGATAATATTGATGAATTAGAAGCAACCAAATATTTTCAAAAAATAGAACAATGACAAGATAAAATGCAAGCCAAAGAAATCGAACATAATAATAAATTACTAGAATATGATGAAACTGGTAATAATCAAAATGCCTTACAAGGTAGAACAGAAATTAAGGAGAATTAACAAATGAGTAGAATTAACCCCGGTGTTATGGAAGAATTAAGAAGACAAGCCCATGATACTTTAATAGATATTAGAGAAAATATAAGAGATAATCGTCATTGAATGGTATTTCCTTTTAATGTTTATAGTTCATATATTCCTGATACAGAAACAGGATGAAAACCTAATAATGCAAAGCCAAGTGATTATGGTAGTTATTCACGCATATTTGATAATATGGAAAGTACTATTGCTCAATGACAAGATAGTTTAAAAATAGTTCAAAAACATAAGGGTGAAGAAATTAAGTTATTAACGATTGATGATTTTAGTAAACAGCCAATTAATTCAACAATATGAGCAAACAATGAAACACCTTTTGCGATAAAATTAAAAGATGAAAATAATAATGTTTATTGAAAATTAATTGATGGTGAAAACATTTATGATATTAATAGAATGTTAGGATACTTAAAGCAATATAAATTAAGTTATTTTATTAATAATGATAATAAAGCAGATAACTTTTACACAAAAGAAGTTAAAGTTGGTAAATATTGAGATGCTTACATGATTGATGATAGAAGTTCAATTCAATTTGGTGAAGCTAAATTTGAACAAGTATTTACTCAGCAATCAACAGAAAGACAATATACTTTATTAATTTTAGATGAAGATGCTGAGAAATTAAATATTAATGATTATTATAATTTTTATACTGTATTTAATGACCGTGGATTAAATATTGGTGGTGGTGATATTAATTCTTCTCCACAAGATAGACAATGATTATATCCATCAAATGTTATTAATTATTATTCACCATATGATGGTAGTTTTTTATGACAAGAAATTACATTTTCAAGTATTAATGACAAAATTAGTAATAGTGGTTTATCAGTACGACAATTTATACAAACAAGTGCCCCAGGTGAAGGATATTGTTTTCCTAAAATAACTTATGATAAAAAATTAAATAAAGGTATTATTGAATTAGATGAGGTTTTATTAAAAGACCCAGGGGTTAGAGCAATGGCAGTTAAATTTTATGGTAACCCTATCTTTTTTGATATGCCTGTTATTGGTCGACCAATTATTAAAGGTCAATTTAATAAAAAAGTAATGAATTCAAGAGACTTATTAATGTATAATATGTTTCCTGCTCCACCTGATAAAATCAATACCTATGCATCACCCGAAGTAAGTTGATATAACATTCAAGGTATTCAACCAACAATGATAACTGGTTATGAAGATTGAAAAAAAGATATGGAAAGTAGATACGACTTTTGAAATCAAAAAAATAGCGAGGGAATTGTAATAACTGATAAAGCAAGTTCAACAGCAACTAATCCAACTGTTGGTACAACTATTAATGAAGAAGATAATAATTCTGAATTTTATTGATCTAAAAGTTGAAAAATAACACCACCAAATAAAGTAAAGGTAAATAGTGGTAATGTTGATAATATTATTAGTACACAAGCTTCATCTTATTTTAGAAGAAAAGATGAATTTGGTAATACAGTTGGTCAAGTTCAATTTGAATATAATAAAATGAGTTCATGTAATGTTTGAGATATTTTAAATATGAATAATTTTATTAATCGCCAAATTACCGTATTACCTTTAAACTATACGCAAAAGTTAATATTTAATCCTTTTACTATCCCAGGCGGAGTTGGTAAATTCTTAAATTTTATTTCATTTGGTATTCCATGAGGATGAGTTATTAATCAAGATAAAAAAACTTGACCTAATTTTCAATTTCTTAATGGTTTTATGAGTTCTAATGTTTATAGTTTTTATAATGATGCCTTTTGGTCTGAAAAATCAAAAGGAAAAGGTTATTTACCATTTGAAATATTTAGAGAACAAGGAAACGACAAAGTTGGTGCTATATTTGGTGCAAATGCTACTAGTTTAGGTTTTACTACTTTATTAACTGATAAAATGCAAGGAAATGTTTTAGAAAAAGATGGTAAACCAACTGAACGAATAACTTATTCAACTTATAATTTAAAACAATTAAATGAAAAAACTAACCGAGTTTATTTAATTAATGAAAAAACCAAAGCAGTAGATGCGCAAATACCAGTTATTGCTAGTGAAAAAGATAATGATTGCGAATTCTTACAAACACCTGATGGAACAAATTGTAGTTATATTATTGATATGTTTTCAATCCAAGCACTATATAAAGGTAATTTTGAAATTATTTTTTATGCTGATAACCCATATACCAATAATGAAGAATATTATTTACGCTTATCAGTATGGAGTTTTCGTGGAAAAACAAAAAGTGTTTTAAATAATTATTTACGTGATATGACAACTAATTATAAAACTAGTTTCTTACTACCACATGACTATGAAATACCAACATTTAATTACCCACAATATGTATTACCACCAGTGCCATATAACTATCAACCATATACACAAGATATTTGAGATGCTAATACGATTCAACCATTAAAAACTAAAATTACAGCACCAGCACAATGTACTAATACTCATTCAATAATTAGAGGAAATAATTTTTTTAATTTATTTAATAATAATTATTATGAAAGTTATTATGAGGTAGAAATTGATTTAAAACAAATTGACCCAACAATTCAAAGTATTGATAAATTTATTAGTTCTTATAAAACAATTGAAATAAGTAATCTTAGTAATTTACAAGTTAAATGTGCAGTTCCTAATATAGAAAATTTTATTCCTAATAGAAATATTAATATTTTAGGCGGTGTTGACGATTGTAAAAATAATTTTAAAACATTAACTGATGTAAGTTTACGTTCCGCGGGTCTATCACAAAGTGATAATATTAATTTTGATAATGTAATAACTTTATATACTGATAATATAAAAGTAAATAATATTCAAACTTTTGCTACTGCTTATACTAATAATTTAACAAAAGATTTGTATGAAAGTACTTATGAAGCTTATGGTGCTACTTTATTATTTTTATTACAAATAACATCATTATCTAATAAAGTTAATGATAAAATTAAAGAAACATATTTACAAGTATATTATACTAATGATGTAAAATTAAAAATTAGATTTTCAAAAGTGTTATATTTAGAATTATCACTAGCGTATCTTAATCATAGTACTATGAAGTTTTATAAATATTTTGGTAATAACAAAGACATTATAATAGATTTTTCTAATCCAAATGTTTTAGGAATTATAAATAAAAGTATTAACCCTGTTAAAATTACAATTAATCCAAGATAAATAAAAAGGAGATTAAACCCGCTCGCTTATTCTCCTTTAACTTTTATATTACCTTTATTATCAATAATTAAGTCGGGTTCTTGTTTATCTAATGAATCTCAACAATAAATTGATTTAAAAACTGTTTCACTATATGGTTGACTAAATTTTCAAGAAAATGAAGAATTTCATTGAACTGCTATATCTTTTGGAAATTTTACTTCTTTATTTTTAATTAAACCTCTTGTTTCCATAAGTATAAATAATTTTTCTACACCATCTTCATTAACAATTGTTCTTTTTCCATTTTCTTTTGATGTTTTTATATCATTTTTAAATTTTGTAATTCTTCAATTTTCACTTGAATTACTGTGTCATACTACATAATATCATTTATTATCAACAGTATTAAATGGTTTTTCTTGTGGTGTTATTCATTCTAAATTGTCTTTTATTTCTTGGTTAGCAGTATTTATTTTGTTTTTTTCTTTTAATTTTGCTAATTCTTCGTGGGTGTATTCTTGTGGTGTATTACAAGCAACTAAACTGGTTGTACTTGTTCCTATTAAAGTGATTGTTCCTAAAATAATTAATATTTTTTTCATGTATAAATCCTTTCTGTTTTTATAAATTTTTAATTTAATTAAAAATGGAAATAAGTTTTATTTCCATTTAATTACTTTTTAATTTTAACATTCTACTGCTGCAGCACCGGCAGCACCACTAATTGCACCTACTGCTGCCCCAGAAGCAGCTCCACCAAAAATAGTCCCCAAAAATCCAACTATACCTCCAAATATAGCACCAGCTATAGTACCAATACCTGGAATAACACTTCCTGCAAGAGCCCCTGCAACTGCTGAAGAAGCTCCAACAGTTACGGCTGAAGGAGATGATGTAATCGCACCTCCAACCGCTCCACCAACAGCACCATTTATAGCTGCTTTTGATACTTCAGAATTACAGTTATTTTTTGTTCTAATAATTTCACCTATTTTATTTTTATTTACATTATTTGTACCTAATTTTAATGCTAAAGCCACCGTTTTATTAGTAACTCACTGTATTTCCGATTGAGTTGCTTGTTCTGATTTAATATTATTTCATCACTGTTGATTACGTTCTTGTGCTAGTTGATTTACTCATTGTGTTAAACCCTGTTGTCATTCATTTTTTGAATTATTAAATGATTGTTGAGCTTGTAAGAAACGTTGTTGGGCTTGACTAAAGGCTGTATGATTTTGATTACTTTGAAAATCTTTACCCGCTCTTTGATATGCTAGTTCAGCATTGCGTCATTGTTGTGCAATTTGAATTCATTGAACTTCGCCCCATCTTTTATTACGCTTTAATATTTTTTCTTCTTGTTGATATGGTGCAGCAGCAATTACAGTAGGTATAGCACTACTTGTAATAGTAACTGTTCCTAATATACTTATTAATTTTTTCACGTTTATTTAACCTTCTTTCTTTATTTAATTAAGATAAATACTATTATTTGGGTTTTCACTATCTCAATATCCAATAGTATTTGTTTTAATAATAATTGATTGTTCTTGTTTTAAGTTTTTTCAAATTTCATGAAATTCAGAAAAATGTTCTCAAATGAAATTTGTCATTATTTTTATATCTTTTTTATTTATAGAACTACCAGCTCCACTATGATCTGATTTTGGTAAATTTGATATTAATACCATAGTTTGATTTAAAAATTCTGCCTTACTATCTGGCTCAAATTGATAAATAATTTTAAAGGCAGTATCTGATGATAATTTTAATTTTAATTCATCATGCTCTAAAAATTTATATCATTTTTCAAATACATCATTATTTTTGATAGTTTCTTCTTTTTGATAAGGACTAGCGGCAATTGTTGTTGGTATAGCACTGCCACTAATAGTTAATACACTTAATAAACTAAGTAATTTTTTCATACTTGTTTTTCTCCTTTTCTTAATCTTGAAACTTTTTATTTATCAAGATATAGCTGCATTATATATATATATATATATATATACAAGTATAAAATAGGATTATTTAATAAATTTATAAATTTATTATTCAAAATAACTTTTATTACACACTTTAAAATCTAAATTAACAACAAAATATATTAAGTTTAGTATTTGTGTACAGAATGTATTGCATTTGTGAACTATTAGTATATAATTAAAGTTATAGGTTTAATCTTTTACCGTTAAAAAAGAGTTTAGCTGACTTGTTAATCGGACAAGAATAAAAAAAGAGGAGTTTATAAAATGGCACTTACAAAAGAACAATTAATCGAACAAGGTTTAAGTGAAGAGATTGCTGAAAACATCTTAAATCAGTTTAATAATGAAGCAAAACAAATTAGAGAAAGTGTGCAAAAACGCGAAGATGTTATATCAAAAGAAGACTTTATTAAATTATCTAATGAATTAGATGAATTAAAAGCATTTAAAGATGTTCCATCTACTAAAATTGAAGATATTAAAACTAATTTAAATAAAGTTAGTGGTAATTCTTTAACTGAAAAAATGCAAACTTTAAAAGAATTAAAACCTGATTTGTTTGTTGAAGAACAACAATCAGTTTCGCCAACTAATTTAATTAAAGATATGATTGAAAAATCGGTTGAAAATAAAAATGATGAAATTGAAAGTATTAAAGAAAAAGGTGCATATACACCTGATGAAATAAAAAAATTAACTGATTATACACTTAAAAACCTTAGATAATAAGGGAGTGAAATTATGGCAACAATTAACTTGCCACAAGTACCTTTTACATTACAAGGTAATACAACAGGGCAAAAAGCCTATGTTGATATGGTTAATGCTTTATTGCGTGGACCTTTATATAATGAATATGCAAGTATTATGCAGTATGCAACAGCAACAGCTGAACAAGTTGCTTGATTACCAAATGCAGGACAAGCATTATATAATTTAACTCATCGTGTAGTATGACAAGATGATTATTCATTACCAAATGGTGGGACAACTCAAACAATGGGATTAACAAGAATTCCAGTTCCTATTGATAAAAGATTTAATTTAAAATTAATGAATGAAGCATTTGACTTAGCATTAATAGAACAAAATATTAAAAATGGTGTTATTGCTGATGCTATTTCTAGTGTTGTACAGAATAAATTTGTTAATTTAGAATGTGAATTAATT
>NZ_RCOO01000300.1:0-892 GCF_003987485.1 Spiroplasma endosymbiont of Megaselia nigra | reverse complement strand
TTCCTTTTTATCTTTTTTTTTAATTTAAAATTTTTTTTTTAAATTTTAAATTTTTTAATTTTTTTTTTTTTTTTTTTTTCCTTTTTTTTTTTTTTTTTTTTTTTTTTTTTATCAATAAAGTTTCATATATAAAGCAATGCTACTTCTAATTTTTGTTTTGCATGCAATTCTGAACCATCAGCTATTCCTTTGTTTAGAATTTGAACTAAAATTGCATATGCAGTATATTCTAATGTATCAGGGTCTTGTGACAATTGAACACTATCTAATACAATATGTACTGTATCTTTTGCAGACCCAAGTTGTAAATTAATTAAGATCTCATTATTTCCTGTTCTTAAAACAGCATTTTCTTCAGTGATTTTTGCATCACTATTTTTCAAACTATTTATTAATGTAATAATCTCTTCTCTGACATTTTTATCACTAATATTGTTTGCTTTTTCTACTGCTTTAATTTTAGATTGCTCAATTGCAATTCATAATAATTGGAAAGCAGTACTATAAGTTTGTCCTGCATGTAAAGTTGATCCATCAACTGATTCAATTTCACCAATTGCTTCTTTAATGTAAGTTAAAGCAATTGCTTCTAATCCACAGTTACAATCATAATCTCTTAAAACATCTTGATTTGAGTTAAAACTTGGTAATGAAGTTGTTGTAACAATCGGTCCAGTTAAAAATCCTGCTAATGTAAGGCATTTAATTAATTTAGAGTGCACCCCAAAAAGTAAGTATTAGTAAAAAAGGTTTATAAACTTTTATTTATTATATCCTTTTCTTTGCGGCTTGAATATCATTTATTTCATTTTTTAACATCATTAATATATTCGTCATGCGATAAGTAAATATTGTTATGAATTGTTGCTTTTTTTAATAAAGAATGAAAACT
>NZ_RCOO01000299.1:0-895 GCF_003987485.1 Spiroplasma endosymbiont of Megaselia nigra | reverse complement strand
TCAATTGTTCCTTCTGAACCATCTTTATTAATAATTGGTAATTTTTTAGGAACCATATAGTATGTTGTTCCTTCAACAGTTTTCATTGCTCCACTTGTTGCAATTACACTATTTATTTGGTCATTTGCTCCAAGTTGTAACTGCAATTTATTACGAATTCCACGAATAAAATCAGCCGAACCCAATACAACTGTTTCTGATGGGGTAAAGCCATTTTCATATATTTTATCCATAATTTCATCGTGGATTTGCAAAGCATTTGTATCATCTGCTTTTTGTCCTTGAATAGTTGTAACTATTCCTTTATTAATAATTTCTAAAATTTTATTGCGTTTATAAGCAACCTCAGTATCCATTGCTTGTTCAATATCAGCTGCTCAAAGATTGGGATTAAAATCACTTTCTACAGGGTCTAATTTACGAGCAAAAGTTAAAATTGTATCTAATTCAACAATTCCATCTTCAAATTCCACTGTTGAATATTTTAGTAGGTTATCATCAGTATTAAATACTTGACCGTTTGCTCCTAAACCTTCATTGTATTTAATATTTTTCTTTCTTTTATATGTTAAACCAAATTTATTTGCTTCTTTTCAAGCAAATAATGCTTCTCAACTAAATTTTTGTTGATAAGTTTGTAAATATCATTCTTCAAATGTTTCTCGGTCTCTTTGTGTTGCTTGATTAGCAATATCTCCAAAAATTCTTTGTGTGTTTTGTGCCATAATTTATTTCCTTCTTTCTATTTATTAAATACATTGTCTGTATCTAAAATATTGTTTTCTTTGTTTTCTAATTTTGGTACGCCACCAGTATTAACTGTTTGTACCTTAATTAATTCATCATAAACACTTTGCAATTGTGTTTTAATGATTTCAATATCATCAGTAATATC
>NZ_RCOO01000298.1:0-902 GCF_003987485.1 Spiroplasma endosymbiont of Megaselia nigra | reverse complement strand
TAATTGTTCACCTTTAAAATTACCAGCAATATAGTCTACTGGTTGAAAATTACTATCAGGGTCTCCTTCAACTAATAACAAGTCATTTTCAATAAATGATGCCAGCATTTTACTAATTTCTTGGTCAACCACACCAGTAACTCCATTAGTATTAATAGTAAATTTACCACTATTTAATAATGGATCTAACATTATCTTTTCAGCAATAATATCTAAAATACTAGCAAATTGTTTACCATAACGAGCAGAAGGCTCAAAATTAGGGTTATTAGGAATAATTTGAATTGGAATAAAATTAAGTGGTAATATTTCTTCTCTTTGTAAAGTTGTATAGTTATTTCATTTAGCATCATCAATATATAAGTCGGTAATAGTACTATATAATCGTGTTTTTAACTTTCTAATAACTTTAACTTGTTTAGTTACATCATCAATCTCTAATTTTTCAGTAATAAAAATACTCTGGTCATTTTTAATATAAGGGTCATAATCAAAAGTACAAGATACTAAATTACCTAATTCATCATATTGGTCATTATAAAAATCAATAGTAATAAAATTAAGTTTTGAATTATTAGCAAAAATAAAATATGCACCCTTACCATTTTTATTAATTTTATATTCGTTATATCAATTCTTATTAGTAAAGTCTTGCATTTTTAAAAAGCTATTAATTAATTTAGTATCTATTTTTTGATTAGTAAGCGGATTATAGATGCTAATTTCTAACTCACGTGGATTTAAAAAATTAGCATTATCTTCACAAATTCTTTTTTCTAAAATTTCATTATGTTTTTGAACAATAACATTTTTACGATTAGTAATCGTTGATGCTAAATTAAGATAGTAACTATCAATATCATAGCTTTTCTTTAACTTCTTTTTGGCTGGTAACAATCCCA
>NZ_RCOO01000053.1:0-7934 GCF_003987485.1 Spiroplasma endosymbiont of Megaselia nigra | reverse complement strand
TCAGAAAAAACCTATTTTATTAAGTGTAAAAGATACTATCTAACGATTAATCCAATAAATATAAGTATTTTTACAAAATAAAAAGCACTTTATTTTTTTTCAATAAAGTGCTACATTTGCATTTACAATTTACAGGTTAAATTATTATTTGCTTCAATTTCAATTTGGTTTTTGTTTTGATTATAAGCTGTATTTTCAGCAAAAAAATGTTCATAAACCTTCTGTGCTGAATTATATTTTAAATAACCTTGTAAAATCTTAAAATTGTATTTTGTTTGTTTACTAATTATCATCGTTGTTGTTGGAATTAAAAGATGCTGATTATTAAAAAATGTTCATAATTTTGCTATTTTAGTATGAAAATCAATTGGAAAATCGATCATATCTAAAGAATTTAAAACACTTAAACCACGTAATGCAAATAAACTAGTTATTTTTACTCCGTTTATTTTTGGTGGAATTAATTGAAAATAATTAGCAAAAATATCATAAAAAGTTTTAAATTTTTTTTGTTTTTCATCGTAATTTTTATATTGAAGGATTCCGAATAATTTTTTTGTTTGTTTAAGAAAGTCTTTCTTATAATTAAAATTTAAATAAAATTCTTGATAAGAATTTTTTGTTACTAAATCATTGTCCCGAAGATTGGGTGCATTAATAACTAAACTAATTTTATTTGTTTTATTCATATCAAAACACTGGGCTGGAATAATAACTTTTCCTCATTTTGAGTATTCCACTTGTGTTTGTGATATTTTTAAAATTGTTGAACTAGCGGTTGCTTGTAATTCCGTTGTGATTTGACATTGTTTTTTATTATTAATATTTCAATATACTTTTAACATTGAAAAATTAAAATTAAATTGAAAAAAACGTTTTTTTAAAACATCAAGCAATTTGGTGTTTGGTTCGTGGTCAGTTTTATATGCTTGTTAATTCACCAGTTGGAGTAAACCATGGTTTTAAATTGCCAATATTAGGACGAATATAAAAAGCATAGGCTTTACTATTTATCACCATTATCAAAAGCAAATAAAGTAATTGTTAAATCTAATGCTAAATTAATTTTATTATTAGAAGCAAACTGAAAAGAATTATAAACTGCTAATGGCTCTTCAATAAAATTTTGATTAAACAAATAAAAACCTCCTTTACAATTGAAATTTATCAAAAATAAAAGAGATTTCCTTGTTATTAATAAGATCGCGCAAAATAAACTAAATTAGTTGCTGGTTGTCCGCAATGAAAACAAGTTGTTTTTTTTGTTGGAACATCAAATGGAATACAACGTGATGTTGTTTGTGTTTCAGCTTTAATTGTATCTTCGCACTCAATGCGACCACAAAACGGCACTAAAAATAAGCCGTTCATTTTTGCTAAAGTTTTTTTATACTCTGAATAATTATCGATTTTTTTTGTTCGTTGATGACGATTATCCAAAGCTCTTTGGTATAAATTTGTTGCAATTTGATCTAATAAATCAGAAACTACTTTTTCAACTTCTGTTCAGGAAACAGTAATTTTTTCAAAAGTATCACGCCGAGCAATTGTAACTTGTTGCTGTGCTAAATCACGAGCTCCAATTTCAATTCGCAATGGAATTCCCTTAATTTCCGCATTAGTTGCACGAAACCCAAAACCTTTGTCTGATTGATCAATTTCACAACGATATTTGTGTAATTTTTTTTGTAGTTGCTCAACTGCAAATAATTGCTCATCATTATCATTATTAATTGGTAAAATCATAATTTGAATTGGCGCAATTTGCGGTGGTAATACTAGTCCATTATCATCACTATGTGTCATAATAAGCCCTCCTATCAAACGCGTTGAAACCCCTCACGATGTTGAGTAAGCATATTCTAAAGTATTTTTTTGATTTGAAAATTTAATATCAAATGCTTTAGAAAAATTTTGACCAAAATAATGACTAGTCCCACATTGTAAAGCTTGACCATCATACATTAATGATTCGATCGTATAGGTTTCTTCTGCTCCAGCAAATTTTTCACGTTCTGTTTTTTGCCCTTTAATCACAGGTAATAATAAAGTTTTTTCTGCAAAAGTAGCATAAATATCTAAAATTTTTAAAGTAAATTGCTGTGCTTCTTGTTTTGAACTATGAATTGTATGCCCCTCTTGTCATAAAAATTCACTTGTACGTAAAAACGGACGGGTCGTTTTTTCTCAACGTAAAACATTAACTCATTGATTATATAACAGTGGTAAATCATGATAACCTTGGATTTCTTTACTAAAAAAGGTTCCAAAAAGAACTTCTGATGTTGGTCGAATGTATAATTCTTCATCTAAGACTTTATCTCCAACTTTTGTTACTGTTGCAATTTCTGGTGAAAACCCTTCAATATGTTCTTTTTCTTTATTAAAAAGAGTTTTTGGAATTAGTAAAGGAAAATAAACATTTTTTACACCATTTTTTTTAAATTCAGCATCTAAAATTTTTTGAATATTTTCTCAAATTGCATATCCATAAGGTTTAAAAATAGTTGTTCCCTTGACTGGCCCATAGGCAATTAAATCAGCATTTAAAACAATATCAGTATATCATTGCGCAAAATCAACTTCACGCAGAGTAATTTTCTCTAACTTTCTCTTCATTCTTTACTTCTTTCTACCTTCTGTTAACACATTAGAAACATTTCCTTTTTCACCTTGAAAAATTTTAAGTTTTAAATTATTACTTTTAACATACATTTGAATTCGATTTAAATACTGATTATTTTTCATTAATATTCAGCGAATTGCTGTTGGTTTCACATCTTCAAAAACTTTTACGCGGCGGGTTACATCATCATATTCTCAATCTTTTTTTGTTAAATGAAATAAATTTTGAATATCAATTGCAATCACAGCAATTTGACTTGGATCAACTTTTTGCTCTGCAATTCAACTTCAAAAATAATGTCGCGTTGAATTATCTAATTCAAACTCTAAATGATCAGGTTTTTCTAAATATGTTCAAACAATATATTCACTTTCTTTTGCTAAATGAATATTCTTAACTGGCTGTAGCCCAAATTCCAATTGCCGTAAAACATTACTAATATCAGTATAAAATAATAATGACTTAATTCGCTGGCGATTTAATTCTTTAATAATTTTGTGCGTTTTACGCCGTTTAAAACTAAAACCAGTTTTAATTTTACTATTATCATCTTCATCTTCAAACAAACTACTTTCTAAATTATCTAATGATGACAATGATTTTTCTTGTAATAAGTTATGCTTTTTTTCTGTTTGATGTTCCTTTTCTTTGTCATCTTTATTTTTTAATTTATTAAATAGCATTATACCCCCTCCTTCACATATTAATTATACAAAAAATTATTCTTGATATTAGCATTAACTTATAAAATTGGTGCGACTAATTTTAAACATGTTAACAATAGTCGATAACTCAAAGGTTTATATTTAATTGGTCATTCCTGTCATAAAATTGAATGTTCATAATCTCATTCCCAACGAGGAATAAAGCTTGCGACTACCTCTGGATCATAAATAACTGCTGTTGTTTGATGGTCAGAAAAGAAACTACGGTAATCTAAATTACAAGTCCCAATCACAGCAATATCATCATCAAAAATAGCAATTTTATTATGACTAAAAGTATTATTCATTTCATAAATTTTAACACCACTAGCAAATAAAGGTTTACAGTAGCTTTTTGTTATATCTAAAACAAAAATTTTATCAGTCAAACCTGGAATTGTTAAACGAACATCAACTCCAGCACGTGCTGCAATAATTAAAGCTTGAATAAGATCATCTGGTGTAATAAAATAAGGAGTTGATAATCAAACTCGTTTACGAGCTTTGTTAATTAATGAAATATATAGGTCTTTGGTAATGGAATGATCAATGCTAGGACTATGATTAACAATTTGTAAATGTGATTTACCCTTCATATTGTATTGTTTTGGTGCTAAAATGTCTGGTTCTAAATCTGTGATTATTTCATGACGTTTAGTTGCAAAAAATCAGTCATCAGCAAAAATTACTTCCAAACCTCGAACCGCTTCACCTTCAATTCGTACTTGTGTATCATGAAAAATTCCAAACTTTCATGATTTATCAGCATATAAATCGGCTAAATTAATTCCACCTGTATAACCAATTAAACCATCAATAATAACATCTTTACGATGATTACGATAATTGGCATTCCCACTAATAAAAGGTGTAATAATTGGTAAATATTTATGAACTCGAACACCAGCTTTAATTAATTTTTTAATACTTTTTTTACTAATTTTAAAGTAACTACCAACATGGTCATAAATCATATAAACCCGAACACCGGCTGCAATTCGCTCTTTTAAAACTGCTAAAAAAGATTCAAATAGTTCACCATCAGCAACAATAAAATAAGTTAATAAAATATATTGTTGTGCTTGTTGTAAATCTGTTAATAATGATTTAAAAACACGGGTCCCATTTGTAATTATTTTAATTTTATTATTTTGGTATAGTGGCTTATTCGCATGCAGCATTAATAATTCAACAACATTCCCAAATTTTTGATTAGGAGCAGTATATTTTATTAAACATGTCTTATTTTTTTTACAATAAGTATCATATTCTAATTTATTTAAATGATTGTACAATAATGATTTTTTATTTGAATAATGGTATTTTCGACCAAAAAAAACATATGAACATAGACCAATAAATGGCACAAAATTAATAAAAATAATTCAAGAAAATTTAACTTCATAACGTCGTTTGGAAAAAAAGAAAAAGAATGAGAAAATTAAATCAATAATAAAAATTCCTAAAAAAATATATAAGAATTTAACATTGAAAATAATAACGACAACAAGTAACCCCATAATCGCCATACCAAATAAAAAAATCATTGATAAAATAATTTTTAATCAATTTTTCATTATGCTTCTCCTTTATTGCGCAATATTACTACTTTTATTATACCAATAATTTAAAAAGAGTTATAAAAATTATTTATAACTCTTTATTACTTTTTTTCGTTAAATGTAAATTAAATGGCGGAACAGGAGAGACTCGAACTCTCGCGCCGGTTACCCGACCTAACACCTTAGCAGGGTGCCCTCTTCACCAACTTGAGTACTGTTCCGTGGTGATACCCTATATATTATACAAAAGATATCATTTTAAACAAGAGAAAAAGATTATTTTTTTCAACCTATCCAATTAAAATATTTTCTTCAACATAACTGTATTCTTTTTCACCACTTCCACGAATTGAAACTAATAACGTTGAAGAAACTCCTAATTGCCCAATAAACATTAATAGAATCAATATTAAAGTACTTAAAATACCAATGTTATATAGTTCGGTAAAATTTAAAGTACTTAATCCTGTTGTTCCAAATGCACTACAAATTGTAAAAAAAGTATTTAAAACATCAAGATGAGGATTTTCAGCACTAATACAGATAATGGCAATTGCAATTAAACATCCTGAAATAACAGTAACTCCTAACGCTCGTTTTACTGTTTCATTTGGGATTTTCCGTTTAAAAGAATTAACACTATTATTATTCCGAATAATAGACCAAATTGTAATTATAATAACAGATAGGGTTGTTGTTCGAATCCCCCCCGCGGTAGAAGAGGGCGCTGATCCAATAAACATCATAATTGACATCACTATTCGTGATCCTGGTAAAAAGTTACTCATTTCAACTGTTGAATAACCCGCATTTCTGGTTGACATTGTATTAAAGAAAATATTCATAAAACCATTTCAATTTGATTTTGAATTTCGTAAAATACTTTCCATATGCTGCGCAGTTTCAGGATGGATTGTATTAATATTCGTAAATTCAATTAATCAAACACTAAAAACACCAATAATTGATAAACCAATATAAGTAATTAAGTTAATTTTAGTAAATAAGGTAAATTTAACATGTTCTTTTCGTCATCATGCTACAAATTTTCGTTTTAAATCGTAAAAAGTTGGAAAACCTAAACCACCAATAATAAATTGGAATAAAAACAAAAATTGAATAAAATAATTAGTATTATAAGGCATTAATGATGAATTACCAATAATATCAAACCCAGCATTATTAATTGATGAAATTGAGTGGAAAACACCGCTTCATAAACTTCGTCAAAAATTATGATAAGTAACATTATAAATCATGAATTTTCCTTCTACTGATAACGGTGAAAAATAAAAATTACAAAATAATAAAATTGCCCCAAAACATTCCAAAATAATTAAAAAAATAAAACTATTTTTAATTAAATCCATTGTATGCCCAAAGTTACTACTTCCTCGTTCACCCCGCACTAGCATTTTATCCTTAATTGAAATTCGACGCCCTAATCATACAAAAATCATAATTTTAAAGGTAGCAATTCCAAAACCACCTGTTTGAATTAAAATTAAAATTACCAATTGTCCCCAAAAAGTATAATCCGCTGCAGGATTACTAATTGTAATTCCAGTATCAGAAAAAGCACTAGCAGCAGTAAATAAACCAATTAAATAATTTCACGCAAAAGTAAATGAGGGGTTTAAAATTTTACCTTTTCCATCAAGAATCATCCGTTCTCTGCCATGAACAAAACCTGGAATTGATAACAGTAGTCCGCCTAAAAGAACAATTAAAATATAAACTAAAAATAATCTTCCCGATATTTTTGAGAGGGGTAACCAATGACGACGCCGTGTTAATGGTGCAGTTGGGTCATTATTACGTTGTAGTTTATTATCATTTTTTCTTTTAAAAATATTTTTGAAATATAATTGAAAAAAAACCATTTGTGTCCCTCTTTCATTAATATTATTATATACTACAAGTTAGTAATTATTGCTAATAATAAAAAAAAATAGTATAATTAAAAGTGCAATAAGGGGGAAAGGGAATGGCAAGAAGAAAAAGTTTTGCAATTATTGGACTAAATAATTTTGGACATTCAATAATTGAAACACTAATTGCGCGAAAACAACACATTATGATCTTTGATATTGACCAAACTAAGGTTAATAATATGATTGCTAGTTATGAACAAGTTGATGGCGTAGCATTAGACGCAACAGTTAAAACAAATCTAATTGAGCAAGGACTAGACGAGTATGATACTGTCATTATCACAATCGCAAGTAATATTGAAGCTAGTATTTTAACAATTATTGGATTACAAGACCTTGGAATTACTAATATTATTGCGAAAGTAAAGGATATCCGTCATGCACGAATTCTAAAAGCATTAGGAATTAATAATATTATCCAACCCGATACAATGGCCGGAAGTATTACGGCGACTAAAGCAATGTTTGATATTGACATTGAAATGCAAACTGTTGATGAAAATTATGCATCATTAATTATTCAGGTGACTGATCCAAATATTGAAGGACAAACATTATCAGAATTACGTTTTATTAATAATAAAGATTATAATATTGTTTATGTTAAACGTAAAGGCCGTGTTATTTTACCCGGAGATGTTGAAACAATTAAATTAGATGATGAATTATTATTTATTGCTAAAATTAGTGCAATTAATGATTTAACAATTAAATTACAAAAAATTGATCAAGAATATGAAAAAGATGGTAAGAAGACCGCACCCCAAAAAGTAAGTAAAATTAAAAAAGAACTTTACTAAACTTTTAGAGGAGGTGCATTTTTTAATGGCAGGAAAAGAACGAAAATTTAAAACATATACTGCAGAATTTCGAAAAAATACAGTAAAAGAAATTGAACAAACATCGCTTACTTATATTGCACAAAAATATAAAGTAAATATAAAAACACTTGATTCATGACAAAGAAATTTTAAAAAAGGAATTTTAAATACACCAAAAGGTCCAAAAAAACCATTTGGAAAAAAAGATTTAAACTATTATAAAGTTAGGTATGAATTATTAAAAAAGCTCCATGACTTTTACAATTAAATAAACAAAAAATAGTATC
>NZ_RCOO01000297.1:0-904 GCF_003987485.1 Spiroplasma endosymbiont of Megaselia nigra | reverse complement strand
TCAGAAAAAACCTATTTTATTAAGTGTAAAAGATACTATCTAACGATTAATCCAATAAATATAAGTATTTTTACAAAATAAAAAGCACTTTATTTTTTTCAATAAAGTGCTACATTTGCATTTACAATTTACAGAACTAAATAACATTTTAAAATAAAAACCCGTATCTTTTTTATTCGCCCTAAATACTTAATTGATACTTAATATAATCTTATCAAAAAAAGGAGGCTAATTAAAAATGCAATATTTTACCAAAATTAATAACAAAAAACGAATTACTAGTTATGAACATTTAAATAAAAAATATTATTTAAATTTTAGTGAATATAATTTTGGTTTTGATTGAGAAGTATTTAAAGATTTTGTTGGTGATAGTTATGCCCGATATTTTACTTCGCCAACTTTTTTTAAGTTTGTTTCAGCGGGGCGTGGTACTAATAAGACATGAAATCACCTAGCAGAAAAATTATTTTTTGCGTGTAATTTTACTGATGCTTCATCTAACATTTTACGAAGATATGCCAATACCCATGAAGATACTACATTTGGCGATACAATTAATGTATGTAATTATCTATACGATAAATATGGGATTGATATAGGACCCGACAATGAAAATGGCATTGTTTGACCTAAAAATGTTAAAGAAGGTGGAGAGATTGTTTTTCCTAGTGGTGTTCGCATTGCTTTTGATGGTTATGCTAATGGTAATAAAATTATGGGAAAAGTTGGTAAAGGTGGTGGTATTATATCGGCGTGAACAGATGAAATGATACATGCTGAAGAAAAAGAAATTTTAACTGATAAAGAACTAGATAAAAGATATAATAATTTAAGAGTTTCAATGTTTCGTTCTAAAAGTTTAAAAGTATCTTATGAAAAATACACGGATGAAAATGATAAT
>NZ_RCOO01000052.1:0-7996 GCF_003987485.1 Spiroplasma endosymbiont of Megaselia nigra | reverse complement strand
TTTGACCCTTTAGTTTTACCCTTTGCCATATAAAAAATGTTTCTCCTAACTTTATATATTTAATAATAACCTAGAAAGGTTTTTTATTTCATATTCTCAATTAAAAGAAACATTGTATAGGATTAATTAACTTCTATTTTTTTATTTTTAAAATAATTATTAGTTTTTCCCAGCAATTAAAATATTATATTTTTTTAATACATAACCATCTAAATCAGTTATTTCAAATGGTCTATCGGCCATTTCTGGTTGAGCAACATACATTCCCTTCTCATTAAGTTTCGCTACAGGAACATAATCACGTTGATAATTAATCATTGCGCCAGATTCTGGATCATGACCATTACGATAATAATTATAATTATTTTCATAATCCATTACTTGTTGATATGGTGAAGTATAATTAGCTTCTTCTGTTAATGCTGATGAATTTTGAATAATAAAATTCATAAATTTATAAGCTAACTCCTGATTTCTAGCATTTTTTGATAAAACCATATTATCACTTCAAATGTTAGTTCCTTCAACTGTTTCTGGTGTTCACGCCGTTGTTGCTCGTGGGCGGGTAATAATTAATTTTGTTCCCTTCGCTTCTTCATGACTTTTTGCAAATAATGTATCCGCATAAATTGCATCCCCATTATACATAAAAGCAAAATCAAAACGTCCAGCACCAACTGCATTGATTAACTCATCATTCATTAAGGCAACATTATTATGTTTTAACAATGTTGCTAATTCGTTGTAACCATGATCAACTTCCATTTGCGTTGTTGGTACTGGTTTGAAATAATTTTTTTCAGTAGTTAACATAAATAAATTTCGTGGATCATTATTAATTAAAACTCGTTTATTTGCTGCGGCTGCTTGTCATAAAATATCTCATGAAATGCCATTTGAGATAATCTTATTATTTTCAACATCATTAAGTTTAATTTGATCGCGATTTATACTAGGTTCTCAGTCTACACGTTGATAACCAAATTTTCCTTGAGCTGTTGTTGGTAAATTTTGATTTGCTTTAGCAAATATCTTATCTAAAAATTTTAAGTTACTTTCTGTTGGATTAATCACAAGTGATACTTCTCCTCAAAAATAAGGTAAACTATAATTAACAATTGTTTTTTGAGTAGCATCTTTCAGTTTATTTTTATTTAAAACATTTAATAATCCATCAGCTAATGATGCCGCATAATTTTTATCAAAACATTTTGCTGTTGTTGGATCCAAAGTAGAAAAAACAATACAATTTTGATAAAATTCTGGATTTGTTTTTTGTACTGTTGCTACATCAACATTTAAATCATTAAAATATTTATTCCCAATTGTTCGTTCTTTTACATCTTGTCCATGATAATTTGGATTAGGTTTAATAATGTTGAAATTTTTATCAAAATCATTTAATTTTTGATAATCAATTTCTTCTAAACGTCCTTCTTGCGCTAACTTATTAACCATATAGTCACTTGGAACCATCACGTCATAATGTGTCGTATATAATTTGTTATACAATGTTTCATTACTATCATAAACACTATATTTAACTTTTACATTATATTTTTTTTCAAACTTACTAATTAAATCTGAAGTAATATATTCACCTCAATTTGCTACTGCTAAATCATAAATATTATTTTTAATATAAACTGCTGTTAGCAAAGCAATTGAGCCAACTGAAATTGTTACTAATGATAATGGCTTTCAACTTTTTGCCAATCAACGGAATTTTTTTCGTGATATTTTATTAATATTTTCTTTGGTTTCTTGCCGTTCAATAAAAGTTTGTTTTTTATTCTTAATTCATAAAACACTTTTATCATATTTTTTTTCTAGTTTAACAATTTTTCAGCGTAATTGTTCTTTTTGTTTTTCATTATTAATTTTTTTATTATTTAATTGATGATAAAGAAAGGCTAATTTCTTTTCATAGCGCATAATATCTTTATCTTTATAAGTTCCTTTTAACATTTCTCGGCGAAATTTATTATAATTAATTTTATAAACATTTCATCCATTTCATCCAATAATAATAACTCCAATAATTGCAATACAAATCGTACCAAAAGCATTAATAAAAGGTTTAATTCTTTTCATTGTATAAATAAAAGTTGCAACATTGACATCGTCACCACCAGTAAAATAAGAGATAATAAAGTCATCAAAACTCATTGCAAAGGCAATTGCTGCAGCTGCAATAATTGTTGGTTTTAAAATTGGTAAAATAATTTTTCGCAAAGTTTGTGAGGGCTTTGCACCTAAATCTAATGAAGCTTCAATTAATTTTGGATCAACTTTCCGTAAGCGTGGTAATACTGTAATAATTACATATGGAACATCAAATGAAATATGTGCTAAAACTAATGTTAACATTCCAAAATTTGCTCTTAAAGCAATAAATAACATCATCAACGAAACAGCTGTAATAATATCAGCATTAATTAATGGAATATTAGTAATTGATAATGTCATTTTTTGTGTAACTCGCCGTGCTCGACTTAATCCAATCGCAGCTAAAGTGCCAATAATAACTGAGACGACAGTTGCAATTACTGCTGTAAAAACTGACACAATAATACTTTGTAAAAAAGGTTGCTCACTAGCAAGTTGTTTATACCAACGATCAGAAAAACCATTAAAAATACTCATACTTTCACCACTATTAAATGAAAATAAAATTAAAATCATAATTGGAATATAAATGAATAACATAATTAATGCCATATAAGATGATTTAAAAAACTTTTTCATTGCGACGCCCCTTTCTTGTTTCAAAATATTTTGATAATGAATTTGATAGCACAATAATTAAAAAAACAATAAGAGCTAAGACAACTGAGATTGCTGCGCCAATTCCAAAGTTTTCTCCTTTAAAGAAATATGCTTCAATTACATCAACAATTAAATTAATACGACCATTCCCCATAAATTTAACAATAATTAACGACGTTGCTGCTTGCACTAATAATAATGTTCCACCTGCAATAATACCTGGGATTGATTGACGAAAAATAACTTTTCAAAATGTTTTAAAACCATTTGCTCCCAAATCTTTTGAAGCTTCAATTAATAAAGTATCAATTTTATCTAAACTATTATAAATTGGTAAAATTACAAATGGTAAAAATGCATACACCATTCCAATAACAACCGAAATTGGGGTTCCAAGTAAACTTGGAGCAATAATATTAAACATTGTTTGTAATCCAATAATTTTTAGTAACATATTAATTCAAATTGGTAAGGTTACTAAAATTCAAATATTTTTTGACAATAGTTTTGATTTACAAAATGCCATCACATAAGCAACTGGATAAGCAATCACAATTGCAATTAAGGCCGCAATTAATGAATATCCTAAGGCTGAGAATAGTGCAATAACAAATTTTTTCTCTGAAAAAAAAGTTACAAAATTTTTAAAATTAATTTCAAAAACTAAACTATTTCCCGTTGGTTGAATAAACGAATATAATAAAATAATTAATAATGGTATAACAATTAATAAAATCATAATAATAAGGTATGGCCATAAAATTGAATTGAACCCCCTTTTAAACGATTTGTTTTGTTTTGCATGATAAGAAATATTTAAATATTTTGTTCGACATCAAGCAACAAAATGTTGACTAATTGATTTAATTTTACTACCTTGTTTTTTAAATCATCCTTTACCTTTTTTTGGTGGTTTATTTTTGTTTTCCATCATTCTTGCTCCTTAATCATCAATCTCTTTCCACATAACATGAATATCTTCAACATTTCATGAAATATCAACTTGATCACCTTCTTCAACTCTATCTGTTGAATGAATTAAATATTTTCGTTCTTTACATTTAACAATAATTTCCCAATGAACTCCTTTAAAATTAACTCTTTTAACTGTTCCTGTGAAAAATCCTTTCCCAACTTGAACAATGTCAATATCTTCAGGACGAATAATAATATCAATTTGGTCTTCATTTTCACCAAATCCACGGTCAACACAAACAATTTTTTTGCCATCAATTGCTACTAAATTATCTTTAATAAAAATTGCATTTGAAATAATATTTGAGTCACCAATAAATTGTGCTGTTCATAAATTCTCTGGTTCATTATAAATTTCCGCTGGTGTTCCAACCTGTTGAATTGCTCCATCATTCATTACAATAATACGATCAGACAATGTTAATGCTTCTTCTTGATCATGCGTTACTAAAATAAAAGTAATTCCAATTTCTCCTTGCAAAGTTTTTAATTCTGCTTGCATTTTTTTTCGTAACTTAACATCTAATGCAGCCATTGGTTCATCTAATAACAAAACCTTTGGCTTATTAATTAATGCTCGTGCTAATGCAACGCGCTGGCGTTGACCACCCGATAATTGTTCAACTGATTTATCTTCAAAACCTTCTAATCCTACTAATTGTAAAAATTTCTTTACTTTAGTTTCAATAACATCATACTTATTGCGTTTAACTTTTAAACCATAAGCAATATTATCAAAAACAGTTAAATGCGGAAATAAAGCATAATTTTGAAAAACAGTATTAACTTCTCGTTTATGAACTGGCGTTTTTAAATAGTCCTTTCCTAAAAATAATAATTCCCCACTATTAGGTTGTTCAAATCCAGCAATAATTCTTAATGTTGTTGTTTTTCCACATCCTGATGGTCCTAGTAATGTGACAAATTCTCCTTCTTTAATGTTTAAGTTAATTCCTTTTAAAACCACTTTTCCTTCATATTGCTTTGAAATGTTTCGTAACTCTAAAATATTTGTTTCCAATGCTTCTGCTCCTTTTCTAATCTTTTAAAATATTGGTGGTGTTGAAATTCATAATACCTCAACAATTTCATTTGTTTCATTTTTTAAATAGTGTTGATTATTACCATATAAATAAAAACTATCACGAGTATGTGCTGTTTGTACTTTTTGCCCAGAATAAACTAACACTGTTCCTTTCAAAACATAACCAAAAATCTGACCCTCAAATGGTAATATCCGTTCTGATTCTCCTTGCGGCTTAATTTGAATTAAAATTGGTTCTAATTCATTTACTTGCGCATTAGGAACTAATCATTCAATTCGATAATCATTTTGTTCAACTTCATAATGTTCTTCTGCTGCATAAACAAATTTTCTATTTTTTTCTTGTTTAAAAAAATCTGCTAAGTTGGTGCCTAAAACTTCTAAAATACTTTCTAGTGTTTCAATACTCGGAGAAGAAATATCGCGCTCAAGCTGACTAATAAAGCCTTTCGTTAATTCACAACGATTTGCTAATTCTTCAATTGTTAAATTATTTTTTTGACGTAATAGTTTAATTTTCTCTCCTAGTAACATAGACAACCCTCCTTTGGTAATTTTGTTTAGTTATACTAAACTTTTTGTTTTTAAATTACGACCACATTAATTATAAAAAAAACAAAAAAAATATCAATAGTTTTGATGATATTTTTTATTTTTTAAAATATTTATTAATTGCTTTCGCTACTCCTGAGCGACGATAATGGGCAGTTGTATCATCAGAAATAGTTTTAATATCCGCTTTAGCATTTCCCATTGCAATTCCAACGCCAGCTCATTTTAACATTTCATAATCATTTGAACCATCACCCATCGCAATAATTTCTACTGGTTGAATATTATATATTTTAGCAAGATATTCTAAGGCATCTTTTTTGTCACTACCCTTTGGACTAATTTCTAAATTTAAACTTTGATTTGGCAAATATGACCAATCAAAAATATTAAATTCATATTTCACTAAAAGTTTTGCTTTAAATTTTAGAACATTCTCTTTTTTACCACTAACAACAAACTTGTAAGCTTGGTCATGTAAAGTGGTAGGATCATACACTAATATTCTTTTTCGTTTTGTGTGAAAACTCATTCATTTAGTCATCAAACTATGCTTAGTATTAACATAAGCAAAATGTTCATTCTTAACGGAATATGCTCATAATTGAATTTTACACTCATTAGCAAGATAAAAAACATTAATTAATTCATCATTAGAAAAAACATTTTGTTGAATAATTTTTTCTTTCGCAAAATCATAAATTATGCCACCATTAAAACCAATTACTGGCATTTTATTTTCAATAATGCCTAATTTTTTTGCAACTTTTCTAATAGCACCAATACTACGCCCAGTTGCAATAATCACTTTAATCCCATTTGCCAATGCTCACTTAATTGCTGCAACATTTTGCTTTGAAATTCGATTTCTCCTTGCTGTTGTACCATCCAAATCAAGAGCAATTAACTTATACTTCATTAGTTTTTCTCCTCCTATTCTTTATGTTAATTATATCTAAAAATTAAACATCTGGTAAATATTTTATTAAACTTTGAACTTTGTCTAATCTTTCTCATGGTAGTTCAGTATGGTAACGACCAAAATGCCCATAAGTTGCCGTTTGTTGATAAATTGGTTTTTGTAAATCTAACGTTTCAATCATTGCTTGGGGGCGAAAATCAAAATTTTCTTTAATCGCCTTCAATATAATATCATTTGCAACAAAATTAGTTCCAAATGTTTCAACAAAAATTGAAATCGGTTCAGCAACTCCAATCGCATAAGATAATTGAATCTCACATCGTTCAGTTAATCCTGCCGCAACAATATTCTTTGCAACATAACGAGCCATATATGCTGCTGAACGATCAACTTTTGTTCCATCTTTTCCCGAAAAAGCACCACCACCATGCCGTGCATAGCCACCATATGTATCAACAATAATTTTTCGCCCTGTTAACCCAGCGTCACCTTTTGGTCCACCAATTACAAATCGACCAGTTGGATTAATTAAAACTTTAAAATCTAAATTCATTTTAAATTCTTGCACAACTGGTTCCATAATTTCCGTAATAACAAAGTGTTTAAATTTAGCTTCATCAATATCTTCATCATGCTGAATTGACATTAAGATTGTATCAATATAAATATGTTTAGCATTTGTTATGTCTAACGTTACTTGTGATTTCATATCTGGTCGTGCCCCAATAAACATTCCTTTTTTACGTAGCATACTTGCTCGCTTTACTAAAGCATGAGCAATAGAAATTGCTAACGGCATATAATTATCTGATTCATTTGTTGCATAACCAAACATAATTCCTTGGTCACCAGCTCCAGCTTTATCAACACCAAGTGAAATATCTGGTGATTGTGTTTTAACTAATATTTCAACTTTACAAGTTTGTCAATCAATTCCTCATTCTGCATCATTATAACCAATTTCTTTTAATACTTTACTTGCTACATTGGCATAATCAACTTTTGCTTTTGTTGTAATCTCACCACCAATAATAACCCGGTTTGTTGTAATAAAGCATTCACATGCTACCCGTGATAAGGGGTCTTCTTTTAAGCATGCATCTAAAACAGCATCTGAAATTTGATCACAAATCTTATCAGGATGCCCTTCTGATACTGATTCTGATGTAAATAAAATTCGCTCTTTTCCCATCTTTTTCTTCTCCTTAATCATAAATAAAACCACATCAGAATAATGTGACATTAATAACTAGAATGCACCCATTTTAGTAAGTACTAATAAAAAGTATTTACTATTTTTTTTATTATATCTTTTTCTTTACGATTTGAATATCATGTATTTCATTTTATAACAAAGACTGCACCCCAAAAAGTAAGTAAAATTAAAAAAGAACTTTACTAAACTTTTAGAGGAGGTGCATTTTTTAATGGCGGGAAAAGAACAAAAATTTAAAACATATACTGCAGAATTTCGAAAAAATACAGTAAAAGAAATTGAACAAACATCGCTTACTTATATTGCACAAAAATATAAAGTAAATATAAAAACACTTGATTCATGACAATGCACAGTTTCAAATAACTGAGAATTATTTTTTTAATTTAAAATGCTTTTTAATTCAAATTGAATTGGAGGCATTTTTAATTTTAAAACCCTTCTATAATTATTATACTCAACAATATAATTATCTATCATATTTTTTAGCTCATTAAAATTTTTGTATTTTGTTATA
>NZ_RCOO01000296.1:0-923 GCF_003987485.1 Spiroplasma endosymbiont of Megaselia nigra | reverse complement strand
AATTCAGTAGATAAACCAGTACCTGATTTATATCTTGATCATAACAATAATATAAATGTTAAATAATAAGAAAATATATAAATTAAAAAGTCATTTCAATAAATGACTTTTTATATTTCTAATGTAATTAATGAAAGTTTTTCATTATTTTTATTAAATAATTGTAAATTATCAATATTAATTTGTTCTTTTACTGGTGGATAGGAAAATATTACACTATTTGATTGTTTTAGAAAATTAACAACTGCAATGTTTGAATAAGATTTTTCATCTTCAATACCATTTTTATATAAATATCAAACATTAAATTCTATTAATTGTAAATATGTATCTCTATCTTTTCCGCTGACTTTTGTTCCAATTGAGGTGCTTTTAATTAATTCTAAGTTTATATCTTTTCCTTCAATAATTTTTTCGTTTGTTTTTTCAATAAAAATATTTATATCATAATTCCCATAACCTCATATTCCCGATATTTCAATTTGATTTAAATTAAATATTTTTTCATGCTTTTGAAAAGTTATTTTAATATTATCTTCAAGTAAACTTTTAATTGTACTTATTCAAACTGCTTTTGAATAAAGTAATCTATATCATTGCGAAAAATAATTTAAATATTCTTCTATTTTGTCATTAGAAACAATTAAATTAGTTAAATATTTGCCATATTCTCCATCAGATAATTTAATTTCCGCAGGAATAAGAGAAGGAATATTATTAGTTTCTAATTCATTTGTTATTGATAATCAATTAAAGTAATTTGCTTCTAATTGATAAATAGGGTTTTCTGAAATATCTTTGTTTTTAACAGTTACTTTAATTTCATCATCATTGTTTATATTATTTTGTTGTTTTAAATTCCAATCTGTAATTTGTCCTGTTTTTGGTGATATAAAAGGTGTGTTTGGTTCATTTGTTCCATC
>NZ_RCOO01000051.1:0-8021 GCF_003987485.1 Spiroplasma endosymbiont of Megaselia nigra | reverse complement strand
GCGATGTTTGTTCAATTTCTTTTACTGTATTTTTTCGAAATTCTGCAGTATATGTTTTAAATTTTTGTTCTTTTCCTGCCATTAAAAAATGCACCTCCTCTAAAAGTTTAGTAAAGTTCTTTTTTAATTTTACTTACTTTTTGGGGTGCAGTCTTAAAAAGACATAACATTATTTATCTTTCTATGCTATATTAATAATTAGGAAAGGAAGAAAAAATAATGAGTAAAAATAATGTTTTACCAATTATCGTTGAAATCCCTAGGGGGTCTGGTCATAAATATGAATATGATCTTAAAACGGGGCGAATTGTTTTAGACCGGGTTTTATATGGTGCTAATTTTTATCCAGGAGAATATGGTTTTATTGAAAACACATTAGATTGAGATGGTGACCCCCTTGATGTAATTTCATTAAGCACTTACCCCACAATTCCTGGTTGTCAAATCAATGTTCGTATTTTAGGAACAATTAATATGATTGATAACGGGGAAATTGACACAAAATTAATGGCTGTGATGGCTGATGATACGCGTTTTAATCATATTCAAACTTTAGAAGATGTTCCATTAGCAATACGAAATGAAATTGAAACTTTCTTTTTACAATATAAAACATTGCAGAAAAAAGAAGTTAAAGTTAATGGTTGAAGTGGCTTAGACCAAGCTTTAAAAGAAATTAAAGAATGTCAAGAACGTTATTTAGAATACAAAGATATTTTAGAAACAAAAGGAAAAGATGCTGTAATGAAAATTTGAAAAGAAAAAGGATTGGGGCAAATTTAAACAAATAAAAACTAGTGTTAAACACTAGTTTTTTTATTGTTTTATTTCTTTTCAATTAATTTTTCTGAAATTATGGCAACAATTTCTTCTGGTGTCTTATGATTGGCATCAATAACTAAAAAATTAAACTTATCTTTTGAGCGTTCATATCATTCCTCATATTTTCGGTTTAATAATGTTCAATAAGCGCTGCCAATATTTTGTTCACTAGCTCGGCCTCTTTTGGTAATTCGTTCCATTGCTATTTCTGGATCAACTCGTAAATAAACAACTAATTCTGGTTTAATGTTTTCATCTAAATATAAACTTTGTAAAACAACAACATCATAAAATTCTTTATAAACTTTATAATCTGTTGTATTCATATATCCTAGTTCATATAAGACATCAACAAAAATTGGATCCTCTAAAATACTACGGTCAAAAATAATATTAGATGTTATTTTTGCTTGTTTTAATTGTTTACTACGCGCCATTACCATATATACTTGCATTTTAAAAGCCATATCTTTTGGATCAGCATAATACTGATCTAAATATGGATTTTCCTCAACTGGCTCATCCATTACCATATAATGATGTTTTTCTCCCAATAGCTTACTAACAGTTGATTTCCCTACTCCAACAACTCCTGCTAATGTAATCCGCATTGTTTTTTTCTCCTTTATTTTGTTTTTAAGTGTGATGCTATTCCAAAAAAACATTTAATTTCTTTGGGTTTTAAATAACGTCATTCACCAGGCTTTAATGTTTCATCTAATTGTAAAAAACCAATTGCAATTCGTTTTAATTTAATAACTTCATGCCCTAATGCTTGTATCATTTTTTTAACTTGATGTTTTCTGCCTTCATGAATTATTAATAGAAGAATCGAAACATTTTTTGCTTCTTCATATTTTACTAATTTTGCTTGCGCTTTGCTTGTTATAATTCCTGGCTCAATTTCAAGTCCTGTTGCTAATTGTTGTAATTGTTGTTTTGAAAGATAACCAGAAACCAAAACATGATATGTCTTATTAATGATATGACTTGGGTGTGTAATAATATTAGTAAATTCTCCATCATTAGTCAATAGCAAAAGCCCACTAGTATCATAGTCTAAACGACCCACCGGATAAATTCGCTCTGAAACACCTTTAACATAGTTTAAAACTGTTTTGCGATGTTGCGGGTCATACATCGTTGAAACACAATTTCGTGGTTTATTCAACATCAAATAAACCTTATTTGCATTTTCATTCGTAAGGATTTGATTGTTTATCTGTATTTGATCATTTTTGCTAATTTTAGTACCCAACGTTGTTACCACAATATTATTAACTTTAACTTGTCCTTGAATAATTAATTCTTCTGCTTTTCGTCGTGAACAATAACCTTTTGCTGCAATAACTTTTTGTAAGCGTTCCATTATTTAAATAAATCCTGCTCTTTTTCTATCACAGTTTCCTTAATTTGTGGTAAATCTGCTAAAGAAGTTAAATTAAAAACTTTTAAAAATTCTTCAGTAATGTGATATGTCATTGGTTTCCCTGGTAATTCGCTTTTACCAACTTCATCAATTAAATCACGTGCGCGTAATTTGTTAATAACACTGTCAGAATTAACTCCCCGTAACTCTTCAATTTCTGGTTTACTAATTGGTCCACGATAGGCAATAATTGCTAATGTTTCTAATGCTGCTTGTGATAAACGTGCTTCTATTTTATTATTAGCTAATTTTAAATAAAATTGATAATATTCTTGCTTTGTTGCTAAGCGATATTTATCAGCAAAAGATGTTATTGTTAATCCACGATTATTATTAGTTTGATATTCTACTTTTAATTTTGCTAAAACCTCCTCACACTCGGGAACAGAAATTTCAAGAATATGAGCAATTTCTTTTAAATTAATTCCTTCATCACCGCTGATAAATAATAGCCCTTCTAAAACAGCCATTTTTTCATTTAAATTCATCTAATTTAATTCCCCTCTTTCTGTAAGTATGGTCTAATGTAAATTGCTTCTAAATGTTGGTATTGCTCAATTTCAATTTTTTGATGACGAGCTAAATCTAACAAAGCAATAAAACAAGCAACAAAAACTTGTAATGATAAAGTAAAATTACCTAGCAATTCTTCTAATGTTCATTCTTTATCATCTTGCGCTAATAATGCCATAATTCGCTCCGCCATTTTTTCTGGAGAAAATTCAGTAATAACAACATTTGATTCTAATGGTTTTGCTGCATTAATTCGTTCTAACATTTTTAAAAAACTATTAGTTAATTTATCAATATTAATTTTTGGCGATAATGGTAAATCTTCTTCTTTAATTTGATTTCCTTTAATAATTGTTCGTGGTTTTGACAAATAGCGAATTCCCTCTTGATGTTGATCTTTAAAATATTGACTAACTTCTTTAATTTTTTTATATTCTAGTAAACGATTAATTAGTTCATCACGAGCATCTTTTTCATAATTATCATCAATTTCAACTTCTTCTTTTGGTAACACTAATTTTGTTTTTGTCTCAACTAAATAACTTGCCATTGTTAAATATTCTGATGCAATTTCAATATTTAATTGTTCCATTTCTCTAATATACGCTAAAAATTGATCAGTAATTTCTGTCAATTTAATTGCAAAAAGGTCCATCTCCTTTTCTTTAACTAAATGCAACAATAAATCTAATGGTCCTGAAAAATTATCAAGTTTTACTTCATAGCGCGGCAAATGTAACATTCTTTCTCTCCCATGTTTATTTTCTTAGTTAATAATACCGCTATTTTAAAAAAAATTAAAGATATTAAAACAAAAAAGTGATTAACTTAAAGCATCACTTTTATTGAATTATCTCATAAACTAATTCTTCTTGTGGTGGTTTTGTTGAAACAATTCGAAAAGTTCGTTGTGCTCAATCATAAACTGGGGCAGTAACATAACGGTTAGTATATAAAGTCATTACAACATCATTTTTTGCAACTTTTTCACTAGTTTTTTTGTTTAAATAAATACCAGCATGATAATCAATTGTTTCATCTTTTGTATTACGGCCAGCTCCTAAACGAACAGCTAATAATCCTAACTCATTAGTATCAATAATTTCCATAAATCCCGATTGGGTTGCTTTAATTTCAACTATATTTTTTACTTTTAATACTTCTTTTAAAGTTAAATCATTATCAATAAAACTTAAATCTCCACCTTGCTCGTTCACAAAAGCACGGAAGTAATTTAACGGCTCTTCTGTTTGTAATTTTTTTTCACAAACTTTAAATGCCATTGCTAAATCTTTAAAAAGCCCTGCTTGGCATAAACTTAAAGCTGCTGCTTTACATACAATGTAAGTCAAATCATCAGGTCCTTTTCCTCGTAATGTTTGTAATGCTTCATAAATTTCAATTGCATTACCGATAGTACGGCCTAATGGTTCTGTCATATTAGTAATTTCAGCAGCAATCTTCTTATTAAATTTAATTCCAAGTTCAACCATAATTTGTGCTAATTTCCGTGCATCAGATATTGTTTTCATAAAAGCGCCACTACCACATTTAACATCTAACACAATTCCATCACTACCAGTCGCAATTTTTTTACACATAATACTTGCTGCCACTAATGGTAATGAATCAACTGTTGCCGCCACATCCCGTAAGGCATAAATCTTTTTATCAGCAGGAACAAGATTATCAGATTGAGCCATAATTGATAAATTTGTTTTATTAATAACATCCTTAAATTCATTAAAAGAAAGTTCAACTTTAAAACCGGGAATACTTTCCAACTTATCAATTGTTCCCCCTGTTTGGCCTAATCCCCGTCCTGACATTTTTGCCACTTTTAAACCAAATGCAGCAACTAAAGGCGCATAAATTAAACTAACCTTATCACCAACTCCACCAGAAGAATGCTTATCAACTTTAAAACCAGGAATTGTAGTTAAATCATATACTTCACCTGAATTAATCATTGCTTCAGTTAAAAACGAAATTTCTGTAACTGACATTGATTGAAAATAAATTGCCATTAAAAAAGCTGACATTTGATAATCTGGAATAATCCCTGATGTATATCCTTTGACAATAAAGCTAATTTCTTCTCGTGATAACTCTTGTCCATTTTTCTTTTTATCAATTAATTCTAAAATATTCACTATTCGATACCTTCTTTTTTTAAGTCGTTTTTTTCTTTAATGAAGTTTTATATTCTTCATAAACTTTTTTATGATCAATATCAAGATGTTGATCAATTCCTTTTTGAATAATTTGTTTAACATTATTTGCAATTAATTCAGTTGATTTGGTCATAAACGTATCTGGCTTAATTGGCTTATGAAACACAACATGAACATACTTTTTCCCTCTTTTTTTAAATTCTTTATTAAAAATTGGATAAGAGTTAACAATTGAAACAGGAATAATTGGAACATGTGCTTTCTGGGAAATTTTAAAACTTCCAGCATGAAATTCTCCCATTTCTTGCCTGCGACTTCGTGTTCCTTCCGGAAAAACAACCATTGTTCGTGGTACACGAATTAAATCATTTGCCTCTTTAATAACTTCTAAGGCCTGACGAGGGTTTTCCCGATCTAAAAATAAAACATCAATTAATGTTAAGAAATTTCGATATGTTCGATTATCTTGTAATTCTTTTTTAGCAATAAATGCACAAGGTGCGGTTTTATTAAAATCATTTAGAGCAAATAATAATGCCGGATCCACATTCGATTGATGATTTGCAATCATTAAACAACCCTTATCAATTCAATTATCACGATCATGAACAATTATTTTAACATCGTGCACTCACAACATATAGCGTGTTCGTTTTTGTAATCAATGATAACGATATTCTTCTGAAACAATATTTGGATCTCGTTTAATTTTTTTACTAATACTTCTTGCCTTAATAATTGTTCGTAAAAATCGTGGTCATGTCAGAAGAATTTTTCAAATATTTAACATTTTAACTTTGTTCCTTTCTTTTATAATATTTTATTACAAATTGCTGATATTCGTTTGATTTAATTAAAATAAATTGGTTTAAATCAAACGAAGGAAAATAAGTATCACCTTGATATTTTCCCTTAATATAACTAATGATTAATTCATCAGCATATGGTAATGTTGCCTCATAAATTTTTTTCCCCCCACAAATATAAATATCTTCGTTTGGATTTTGATGATAAAAATTAATAATTGCTGTTAAATAAGTTACTACTTCCACATCCGGATGATTAATTTGATAATCAAGTTGTCTTGTTAAAACTAATGTTTTTCGTTTCGATAATGGTCGTCCAATTCCTTCATAAGTTAATCGACCAAATAAAATTGTTTGCCCTAATGTTGTTTCTTTAAAATGCTGCAATTCTTCTCTTAAATGTCATGGTAATTGGTTATTTTGACCAATTAAATTATTTTCATCCATTGCTCATAATAACTTAATCATTATACTGCGACAGTTCCTTTAATTAATGGGGATGAATCATAATTTTCCAACATAATATCTTCAAATTTAAAATCAAATAACGAAGTAATGGTTTGATTTAACTTCAAAGTTGGTAATTTTCGCGGAGAACGTGTTAATTGTTCTTTAATTTGATTAAAATGATTTTTATAAATATGACAATCTCCTAAAGTATGGACAAAATCGCCAACATCTAAACCAACAACTTGGGCAATTAAATGGGTTAATAAAGCATAACTCGCTATATTAAAAGGGACTCCTAAAAAAACATCCGCACTACGTTGATATAATTGACAACTTAATTTATTATCTTTTGAAACATAAAACTGAATTAAAGTATGACACGGTGGTAAAGCCATCTCATCAACTTCTGCTGGATTTCAGGCACTAATAATATGACGACGTGAATATGGATTCTTTTTTAAATTTTCTAATAATTTTGCTAACTGATCAACTCCGTTAAAGTTTCGTCATTGTTTCCCATATACTGGTCCTAAATCACCAAATTCAGCAGCAAAATTTGCATCAGTTTTAATTTTTTCAACAAATTCAGCTAATGTTTCATTATTATATTTTGCTGATGCTTGATATTTTTCATATGGTCATTCATTTCAAATTCGAACATCATGATCTACTAAATATTTAATATTAGTATCGCCTTTAATAAATCATAATAATTCATAAACTACTGACTTAAAATGAACTTTTTTTGTTGTTAAAAGTGGAAAGCCTTTGCTTAAATTAAAACGCATTTGATAACCAAAAAAAGAAATTGTTCCCGTATTTGTTCGATCATCTTTTTCTTGCCCGTGTTCTAAAATAAAACGAGCCATATTAAGATATTGTTCCATCATTTTCACCCTATTTTATATTATCATATACTTAAATCTTACCTTATTTAAAAATAAAATCATCTGAAAAAATAAAAAAAATCTTAACAAGATTATTTTTTTATGTTATCATATTACTAATTAAAAGAAGTGAGCAGTAATGAATAAATTTTTAAAAAAAATAATTAAAAAAATTAAATTTTCATTAAGTTTATTTATTCCTGGCACATTTAATCCTCTACGAAGCAAATATGAAAATGAGGCCGAATTTGATTATGCATATATTTTAAGCAATTAAATTCATCAACAAAATGTTATTGATAAAACTAAAATTATATTATAAGAAAAAGATAATAATTGTCAATATGATAAACAAATTATTAAAAAAATTAATCGTTTTAAAAAACCTAATAAAAATAATATTTTAGTAATTTTAGGTTTTGTTGTTTGGTTTTTTAAAATCAAAAATAGTACATTACCACCACAAGATTTTAAAAAGACAATACAAGCAAAATAAATTAACGACCTAAAATAATAAAATAATTTTTTCAAGTAAAAAATTTTTCAAATTTTAAATAATAGTTAAAAATCTAGATTTTAACTCTTGTCTAGATTTTTTTTATTTGGCATCGTGTACGATGAAGCTCCAAAAAACAACTCTTGTTAAATAAAAAGGGTTGTTTTTTTATTTTTAAACCCATAATTATTAATTGATTCAGAGAAAGGACAGCATCTTAAATTCTTAAAATAGAAACTTTTTATCACAACTTTTTTGTTAACTTCAAGTTGTGTTACATATATTTATTAAATACTTAGGAATTTTTACAAAGTATACATGTTTTTCTCCTCATTTAAGGTGTTGTCCTTTCTCTGTTTCAATTAATTAATTTGGCTAATAAATAAAAAAATAATATCAAAGAAAGGAATGGTAATGAAAATTAATAAGCAACAACAAATTTGC
>NZ_RCOO01000050.1:0-8104 GCF_003987485.1 Spiroplasma endosymbiont of Megaselia nigra | reverse complement strand
AAACCTGTTACATCAAGCAATAATTTTAATGAATATTTAGCACGATTTTCTTTTATAAAAGATACTATTTTTTGTTTATTTAATTGTAAAAGTCATGGAGCTTTTTTAATAATTCATTGTAGTATACCACATACATTTTGGAGATTGCAACAAAACAAGAAAAAATAATAAAATATATAATTTAAAATATAAAAACATCATTAAAAATGATACATATATAAATAAAAATTATAAAATTGACACACTGAAAAATATTTTAAATAAAACTTTATAAATTTAAAATTATTTAGTTAAATTAGTTAAAAATTGAAATGGTGTCTGAAAATTCAAAGATTTATGCACTCTTTCAAAATTATAAAAATAATAGTAATCATTTATTTTATTTTGTAAACCAACTGCATCCAATATTTTTTCTTCAAATACAAATAATTTACTATAATTTTGATGAAATCTTTCAATTTTACCATTTGACTGCGGAGAACGAACAGGTGTTGTTTGATGTAAAATATTTTTATCTGTTAAAAATTGAGTAAAGGTAGTTTCTTTAATAGTACTTTTTTGATTATTCCGATGACTATTAATAAATTCAGAACCGTTATCAGTCCTAATTCGTGTTATTTTAATACCAAATATTTTTTTAAAATCACTGATTGCTCTTTTAACAGCATCAATAGCGTTTTTAGTGCTTAATTTATCATAAATATATCCTAATCCTGACCGTGACATTTCATCAATAAAATCATAGACATAATACTTTTTATCAACTGGAAATTTACTTGGCATAAAATATTTAGCATCCATTTGTATTAATCCTAATTCTTTAACTTCATATCTTGGATGTTGTCTTTTAATTTCTTTAATTTTATTTTTTATTTTTAATCATCTTTTATCTTTTTTAAGTCAGCGAAAAAATGTTTTTAAATTTTTAGGTGCTTTATTTTTTAATTCTTCGCCATGAATTCCTTTTTTTAAATTATAAAACAAAGATAAAACACCACCAGCGTGTTTATTACAATATTCAAAATATAAATCACAGATATTTTCGCGAACATCATTACTATATTGATAATTAATATTATTAGGAATTGTTGATTTTAATAATAAATCTTCAAAATTATTATTTGCATATGCAAGTAAAATTTTATTTGCTCAGTAATAAAAAGTTGAAAACTTATTTTTAAAATATTTTTTAATCAAGTCTTTTAATAAAGACTTAGTTTTAAGAAAAAACTCCTTACATAAATTAATATATGCAAATATTTTCTTTTTTATTCTTTTATAGTATTTATTTTGATAATTTTTACTTAAAAAATCTTGTAATTTTGCTTGTAAATCGCTTAAATTAAAATCATCAACAATATATTTCATTAATTCACCTCATTTAAAAAACATAATAATATATTTATATCATTTAAAATAATTTTTATAAAACTTCAAACTTTTTTAAACAATCATAATCATAATAAATATCCTTTCTAAAATATATTTAAAAATACTTGTATATATATATATATATATATATAATGTCAATAGAATTGGTAAAAAAGGTGGAACAAATATGAAAAAATTACTAAGTATACTAGGAACAATCGGATTAACAGCAACAAGTACAACAAGTTTAGTTGCTTGTGATAAACCTAAACCAAATAATAATAGCGAAAACGGGGGAAATAAACCTGAACCTACACCAGAACCACAGCAACCACCAGAAAATAGTAATTGAAAATTAATTAATAGAGATAATTTTGTAAAAGAAAATAATGAAAAAAATAATAAATGATATATTTTAATTGCTAAACAAATGCAAAGTGATAATTTTTCTATTATAAAATTTAATTTTTCAAGTGAGTTAATTTGAAAAGTTGGAGAACATGGAGGACATAGAATTAATAATCGTTGATATGTTTATATTAATTCACTATATCGTTGAGACGAAGTTGGTGAACCACAAATACCAACAATTAATCAAAATACTGGTGAAATTACAGAATGAAAAGGTTAAAAGAAACTATTATTAAGTTTCTTTTTATATTAATCTTACAAACTTCATAAAAATAATTAATAAAAATAAATTAGTTATTGTACTATACAATGCGGGACTAAATTTTCATACCTCAAATGTTTGACTAAAAAAACTATATATTGTTTGAAAAATCTTACCAACACCACTTGCTAACTCGTTTACTTGTTTTATACCAGGGATATTATTAACTATTCAAATTGCTGCATTTATGATATGACACGCTAAATTATATCAACTACAACTTTCATATTGGGCTTGTCATCATTGACTATCAGGGAATAATCCGCCGTTATTAATTTCTTGTCAATTATAAATTCCAAAATTAAAATCATAATAACAATACATATCATTTTCTTTTTGAGCTTGTAATTCAAAGACATTATAGCCGATTTTTTGTTCTTCCATTTTCTTATATTTTAAACCATATTTATCTTTTAAAGAACCTTCAAAAACATATCTTTCATTTTGATTAATATTATAATCATTTGAGACTGAAAAATCATAATTAAATACATCTCCGTAATTTGTGTTATAAAACCGATTTTTATAGGCTGAATACATCTTAAAATCTAATAATTTATATTTATCAGAAAAATAAAAATATCGTGGATAAATTTTAAAACCATTATTTGCTAATAAACCATATTTTTTGTTATATCCTTGTGTATAGGTATTATTATTTAAATCAAACATTGTTCGTAAATAATCTTTATAAAAATTTTTAGATACAACAAACATACTATTTAATAATTTTTCAAATTGATTTTTATTAATATTATTATTATCAATTAAAACATCTCTAAAATTAACTAATTTTAAACCAAAAAAATTAATTAAAACAGTATCATACTGTAAATTATCAATATAACCACTTTCTATAAAATTACTCCGATTTTGAAATACTGGCACCAAAGCATAAGCAAAAAAGGCTTTTAAAAATTTATTAATATCAATTTGACCTTTCATTTTTTCATAATATTTAATATTTTCATTTTCTAAATATGAATTAGTATTTCCTTCAAAATTAAATATATAATCTTTTTCTTTCATAAAAGTAAACAAAAAACCTAATTTATCTTTTTGATTTTTAACTGGTTCATCTGCATATTTTCAATTATGAAATAATTCCAAACCACCAGCAATAATATTTTTTCGTTCATCAATCGTTAAAATCATTCTGTAAATTGATTTAAAACTATTTCGTACTAAACTTTCATCAACAATTTCAAAATCAAAAATTATTCTTTGTGTTCCGACAATAGAACTCTCATAATCGGGATTACCACCTTGCTGTACTCTAATATTTTCTTGAATAATAACATCTAAATATTGATTTAAAAAATCTTTAACTTTATTTTGATTTTCAAAATTTCATTCTATAATTTCACCAGTATTTTGATTAATTGTTGGTATTTGTGGTTCACCAACTCCGTCTCAACGATATAGTGAATTAATATAAACATATCAACGATTATTAATTCTATGTCCTCCATGTTCTCCAACTTTTCAAATTAACTCACTTGAAAAATTAAATTTTATAATAGAAAAATTATCACTTTGCATTTGTTTAGCAATTAAAATATATCATTTATTATTTTTTTCATTATTTTCTTTTACAAAATTATCTCTATTAATTAATTTTCAATTATCTTCAATTAAATTAACTGATTGTAAATCATTTATATTTGTTTTTAATTTATTTAACATTTCTGTTAAATTATATTTATTTGTAAAAGAATAAACAAAATTGGTTAATTCTCTTAAAAATTGTTTTTTATCAACATCATAAAATTTATTAATGTTATATTGTTTAACATAAGTATCTCAATTTTTATATAAATCCATAAATTTATCACTAGGTTTATCATAAGAAACACCAGTGGAATAACTATCTTTTAAAAAATCCAAGTATCATTTATCGTTATAAGTTAATGATTTTGATGTTTTTAAAGTAGGATTAATAAAATAATTTGTATCACTTCAATTTTCAAAAAAAGTGCTGCGTAAAAACATCGTATTAATAAAATCAGTTTCATTTATACCAGTTTCTACACTTCGCTTTGTTCTTGCTTTTTCTTCTGTTTGTTGTGATTGATGGTTTTGCTGTAATGTCATTGCCCCTAATGAGAAAAAAGAAATTAATAATATTGGTACAAAAGAAAATAACACTAAAAACTTACGCATTATTCTCTACCAACTTATTTTTACGATGTTCTTTTATTAATTTGATAATTTTATTAAATAAATAACCATAAAAATAATGAATTATTAAAATATCTCATAATATAATAAATCATAAACCATAAAATATATAACCATTTATACCACTATATTTTTCTTTTAATTCTCCAATTGTTGAAACTGTATCTAAAATACATACAAACGCTAATAAACAACTAATAATAAAATATAAAATTAAATCAACCCAAGAAATAAATAAACCATTTTGTTTCTTTTCCTTTTTATTTTCTACATTACTTTTCATAAATTTAACTCCTAACTATATAATGTTTTTGAAATAATAAAACCAATAATATATAAACTTGATATTGTTAACATTAACGGATGACTAAATAAAATTGCCATTTTACCAAAAATAGATAATAACCAAGTATCAGAATTATATAAATCCATAATAATATTTTTTGCTGATGTTAACTGATTAATAATAATTGTAATAAAACCAGTACCAAATATAGCGATTGCCGCTACCAATAAAACTAACTTAATCATATAAAATCAACTCCTTACTTATTTTTTTATTCTTTTAGTGCTATGAATTCTTTTAAAGCCTTGTTCTCTTGTTTTTGCTTGTCTTACTAAACTTGATAATTGTTGTTTATTACGACTAACTTTAAATTGTTTTCGTTCTTTGATGTGCTTTTGTAAACCTTTTTTAGTACTAGAAACACCCCGAACAGTAGCACCGTATAATTTAGAACTATTAATAACACCACTTTTAACCGTTGAACCTAAATCGTTATAATTAGTTGATGTTCCGTGAATAGCATAAATTGATAATTTAATAACCATAAAAAAGATTAAAAAATAAGCAATCGTTATATTTGTCATTGGTAATTTAGTATTTCAAATAACATCAAAAACAAATAAAAAAGTATCAAAAATAAAACTAAAAATCTTATTTCAATTATCGTTATTAACGCTTTCACTTAATAAATTACTCATTTTTTATCTTTCCTTTCCCTTTTTTTGCTTTTAAATTTTCTTTCAAAATATCAATATCAAATAATTCTAAGCGTTGTTTATTATTTAATTTTGATATATCTTTTCAAAAGTATTCTTTTTTATTAATAACTTCATCATTTTTTAAATCACGAACAAAACTTAATCAATGACTATCATATTTATTGGCAAATTCAAGCGGAATAATTATCTTAAAAAACCGAATTCCTAAACCAACATCGGACTTATGTTTTGCTTTTTTACCTTCTGCTGTTCGTTCTACTGATTTTGTTTTTCAAATTTCATAATCTGTAATATCTTGAAAAATACCAATTCGCATAACAAAACTACGATTAAAAATATTACCTAATTTTGACTTAACGGGTTTTTTCAATGAAATAGGAATAATAATACCACTCGCTAAATGACGAATATTATTTCACATCATACCCTCACGCTGTACGGTAAAAATTGCTCTATTTTTAAAATGTCTTGCTAAAACAATCCACACACTTTTACCACCGTGAACTTTTTTAACTTCGTGGGGACTAGTTCCATCAATATATAAAAAACTCTCATCAAACAGAATTAAACTATCATCAGGTGGTACTAATTTGGTTCTATCAGTAAAATCTAAATTATTAAAAGTTAAAAGTTTTATTGCATCATCTTCGATTGGATAATTACTATAAATTTTCTTTGTTAAAAGTTTCATAACTTGTGATAAAAAAGTTAAAAGTAATGTTTTACCAGTTCCTAATTTACCAATAATTACTGATAACGGATTATCTCAAATAAAGTAAACTAAACGAAAGACATTTAACTGATAAAAAACATTTTTTCAAACTCACCAAACAAAATATACACATTGTAAAGCAAATAATAGTCAAAATACTAAACCAGTAAAATTTAAAGAAATTATCCAAAGTAATAAATCAATTAAACTAAACAAAACCATTGAACCACTAATATAACAAAAGTTTATTAGAAAAAATGCAAACTTTTTCATTACTTAAAATACCCAACTATTTTAAAAATCATTCACAATAAGAACCAAGTTAAAAACAAAATTACAATTCAAATGCCAATCATAAGAGTTAAATATTCATTTTGAGTTAAATTTCAAGTTGTAATAGTTTCAACATTCGTTTTATCTATAAACAAAAAGACATGAATAAAAAACTCTTTTAATTTTTCTCAATCATTTTGCATTTTTAAAAACTCCACATTTTCTGAATAAGTTTAAAAAACATTCCAAAAAATAAAATTATAAATAACACAAACGATATAACATATAAAAATTCAGGGGCATTTGAACCAATAATATAACTAACAAATTGAACTCAATAATTATATAAACTCATTATCTAATTCTTCTAAATCGCGAATTAATTGTTCTACTTTTTTATCATTTCAATTTATTAAATTATTATTGTTATTTGTTTTTACTTTTTTAGGTTCATTTAAAAATAATGCTTTATGCATACGCGTAAAATAGTTTTGTTTATATTGATTATACAAATCAATTATTTCTGTTCCAGTTAAAAATTTTCAATCATGTTGTTTTAAATTTTCATCATATTTTACAATACGATAAGAATTATCATAAATTAAACCGATTGCTACTTGTTCTGAATGTTTTTGACTAGGATAAATAAACTTATTACTCAACCAAAAACCAATATGACGATTGTGATTAGGTAAATTTATAAAACTTGCTTTATCTGTTTCAAAAGGGATAAGTTCCTTAGAAATAAAATAATTTGCTATATTTTGATTTTTCTTAACAAAATTACTCAATTTTATCAACTCCTAACTAATATAAATATTTGTTTAATTAAACAATGTTATATTTAATGTTTATATACTGCTTATTTACTGATAAAAACAATGTTATACATAATGCTAATATATTGCTTATTTAATGTTTAATAAACAATGTTATTAACAATGTTAAAAATATAAAATAATAAAAATTGGCACACTGAAAAATACTATTAAGTTTTAAAGTAATAGTTATATAAAATAAATTAATAAAAAATAAATAAACTAGTGTGCCTTAGTTTTTGTTAAAATACTTTGAATATAGAGTAATATACTCTTAAAATCCTTTAACCATATGACGGAAAAAGTTTAATATCTTAATAATAATAAATAATCCAAATGGAATTAAAATAATTCACGCATCACCTAAAAAGGTCATTAATTGCGGTAAAATACCATATACAGCATCTTTTACTTTACCCATTGCATTACCTAAACCAGTTCAAATAGAATCCATTCCAGTCCCAAAAGTAACTGCATCTGCTAAAAAATTCATTATTTTCTATCCTCCTTTTTTTCAAGTTCTTTTTTTTCTTTTTTCTTACCTTGAATTTGACGAATTTTTTGATAAATTGATAAACCAATTCACGCAAAAATCCCTAACAAAATCAAAATACTAAATATTCATGTTAATCATACTGGCATGATATAACTCCTTTCAATAAATTAAAAAATTGAAATTTGCAAACTCGCTCCGCTCGTTGTCGCTTTGCTCCATTAAAAACATTATTGAATAAATTATCCGCTAATAAATTACGCGGAATAATTTATTCTTTTACTTTTTAATTTCAATATCTTTTGCAATCTTATTGACAGTATTAATAACAATATCTTTACCATACTTTTTCACTAACGACCGCAAAATAAAATATTGCTTTGTTTGCATAATTTCAACCCCTTATTTTAAAATATTAATAAAATTTATTTCTAAAACTGTAAATACCACAAAAGTACAAAATGTGTGTGGTTTCTACATTTTTAATAATTCATACCTAACTTTATAATAGTTTAAATCTTTTTTTCCAAATGGTTCTTTTGGACCTTTTGGTGTATTTAAAATTCCTTTTTTAAAAT
>NZ_RCOO01000295.1:0-942 GCF_003987485.1 Spiroplasma endosymbiont of Megaselia nigra | reverse complement strand
TGATTAAATGTTAAATGAATTATGACAAAATGTTACTTTGGAAAATTATAATAATTTTATTCCAATGACAGGTAAAATTACACAAGTTCCAGTTCGTTACAATAAGTTCTTTAAAGGTGATGTAGAATTATGATTTAAAACATTTGCTTTAAGAGCCCAAAATATGATTAATTCATATTTAAATTATCCATTTTCAAAATTAAAGTTCGAAACATTTAAAGACCCGTTATTAAAGAAAATTTGCATTAATATGGTGTTTATTACGATTGAGCATTGAACATTTAACCGCATTCCAATTGAGTTTTTTACTTCGGCAAATATGAGTGTTGGTAATATTAATTATTCTTCACAAAATGACCCTATGGCAACATGACAAGGTCTATTGCCAACTTATGCAAAATCGTTGGCTAATTTAACAACTTTAAAGAAAATGTTTCGTACTTTTCAAGAAGAAGATATTGATTTAACTATGATAGATTTAGAAGCATATTATACCCAGTTAGAAGTTGATGCATTACTAGGTAAGGTTGTTATAGAAAAAATTAAAGATGATAAACTTATAAAATTAAAAGAAGAAATATTAAATGAATTAAAAAAGTTAATTTCTATTTCAGATTGAGAATTAATTAATTATCCTGAAGCAAACGAAAAATTAACATTTAAAATTCCAGATTATGATTTAACAAAATATTACTATAAAATATCAATTTCAATAACAGATTATTCATCTGGTAATCAATTTGTAACATATTATTTTGAAACAATATCACAAAAATCAATATTTACATTTTTATCAGATAATTCTTATAAAAAAATAACAATTAAGCAAGATGGCTCAATTAAAAATGATACAAATAATATTGTTATTAAAGATTTAACAATTAAAAGAAAAAAAATAATTTAGAAAGGAAGTGATTTTATGTCAAAAATAACTATTAAAGA
>NZ_RCOO01000294.1:0-945 GCF_003987485.1 Spiroplasma endosymbiont of Megaselia nigra | reverse complement strand
CCGCTATTTATCACTATAAATGTGTCTCTAACGGTATTATAATTTCAATGGGTAAAAAATACCACTGTGCAGATAATATTGTTATAGAAAGTTTTCATTCATTACTTAAGAAAGCTACAATCCATAATAAAATATATAATTCACATGAAGAATATATACAAGATGTTATAAAATGAAATACATGATATTCAAATCGTAAAGAAAAAGATATAATAAAAAAAATAGTAAATACTTTTTATTAGTACTTACTAAAATGGGTGCAGTCTAATTTATAAATCTAAATAACTTTTTATATTTCTAATGTAATTAATGATAATTTTTCATTATTTTTATTAAATAATTGTAAATTATTAATATTAATTTGTTCTTTTTCAGTAAAAATTGTAATATCATAATTTCCATAACCTCATATACCCGATATTTCAATTTGATTTAAAATAAAAAGTTTTTCGTGTTTATAAAAAATTATTTTAATGTTATCTTCAACTAAATCTTTAGTCATATTCATTCAAACCGCTTTAGAATAAAGTAAGCTATATCATTGCGAAAAATAATTTAAATAGTCTTCTATTTTGTCATTAGAAATAATTAAATTTGTTAAATATTTACCATATTCTCCATCGGATAATTTAATTTCAGCAGGAATAAGAGAAGGTATGCTGTTTGTTTCTAATTCATTTGTTATGGATAATCAATTAAAGTAATTGGCTTCTAATTGATAAATAGGGTTTTCTGAAATATCTTTGTTTTTAACAGTTACTTTAATTTCATCATCATTGTTTATATTATTTTGTTGTTTTAAATTTCAGTCTGTAATTTGTCCTGTTTTTGAATCAATAATCGGTGTATTTGGTTCGCTATCATTATTTCAACGATAAACAGATTTTAAAAAAGCGCTATCCCTATCAAAAAATCATCCAAGCGGGACTCCGTTTTTTAAAGTAA
>NZ_RCOO01000049.1:0-8167 GCF_003987485.1 Spiroplasma endosymbiont of Megaselia nigra | reverse complement strand
ATGCAAATAAAAAAATCGCTCTAATAAGCGATTACTTTAATTTATATTTAATTACTTTATTTATAATTTTTATAAAACCTCAACTTTTTTCTTACTACCAGAAGTTTTAATTGAATTATATGCATATCATAAAAGGGGAACAGTATATTCAAAAACAGAATGATTAAATTTAATTAATAATTTTATTGAAAATAATATTTTAATATTATTTTCACAAAATATTAATAATTTAAATAAAATTGAAATAACAGGTATTTGAGGTTATGGAAATTATGATATTACAATTTTTACCGAAAAAGAACAGATTAATATTAATAATCTAGAATTATTTAATAAAAATGTAAATTGTAAATGCCAACCGATAAAAAGTTAACTATTAATTTAGTTAACTTTTTTAAGTTAATTATAGGAGGTTGAAATTATGCAAACAAAGCAATATTTAATTTTGCGGTCGTTAGTGAAAAAGTATGGTAAAGATATTGTTATTAATACTGTCAATAAGATTGTAAAAGATATTGAAATTAAAAAGTAAAAGAATAAATTATTCCGCGTAATTTATTAGCGGATAATTTATTCAATAATGTTTTTTAAGTGGAGCAAAGCGACAACGAGCGGAGCGAGTTTGCAAATTTCAATTTTTTAATTTATTGAAAGGAGATATATTATGCCAGTTTGATTAACGACAATATTTAGTGTTGTTATTATATTGGGTATTTTTGCGTGAATTGGTTTATCAATTTATCAGAAAATTCGCCAAATTCAAGGTAAGAAAAAAGATAAAAAAGAAATTGAAAACAAGGAGGATAAAAAATAATGTTAGGGATGTATTTAACAACAGCAATTAATTTTTTAGCAGCAGATACGCCACCTACTATTTCAGATGGAATGGGTTCTATTTGAAGTGGATTAGGGCAAGCGATGATGAAAGTTAAAGAAGCAATTTATGCTGTATTACCACAATTAATGACTTTTTTAGGTGATGCGTGAATTATTTTAATTCCATTTGGTATTTTTGTTATTGTTAAAATATTAAACTTTTTCCGTGTTATGGTCAAAGGATTTTAGTAATAAGAAACTAAGGCACACTAGTTTATTTATTTTTTATTAATTTATTTTGTATAACTATTATTTTAAAACTTAATAGTATTTTTCAGTGTGCCAATTTTTATTATTTTTATATTTAACAATGTTTATTAAACAATAGATAAACAATATTTTAACATTATTTATAACATTGTTAATTAAAAACAATGTTTATTAAGGAGTTGATAAAATTGAGTAATTTTGTTAAGAAAAATCAAAATATAGAGAATTATTTTATTCGTAAAGAATTCATAGTTTTTCAGACTGATAAAGCTTCATTTATAAATTTACCTAATCATAATCGCCATATTGGTTTTTGATTGAGTAATAAATTTATTTATCCGATTGAAAAACATTCAGAACAAGTAGCAATTGGTTTGATTTATGATAATTCTTATCCTATTGTAAAATATGATGAAAATTTAAAACGTCATATTTGAAAGTATTTAACTGGAATAGAATTAATTAATTTGTATAATCAATATAAACAAAATTATTTTAATCGTATGCACAAAGCATTATTTTCAAATGAACCTAAAAAAGTAAAAGTAAATAATAACAATAATAATTTAACAAATTGAAGTGTTGAAAAAGAGCAAGAATTAATTAATGATTTAGAAATTTTAAATTAAATGGGTTTATATGACTATTGAGTTCAATTTGTTAGTTATATTTTTGGTTCAAATGCCCCTGAATTTTTATATGTTATATCGTTTGTATTATTTATCGTTTTATTTTTTGGGATGTTTTTTAAACTTATTCAAAAAATGTAGAGTTTTTAAAAATGCAAAATGATTGAGAAAAATTAAAAGAGTTTTTTATTCATGTCTTTTTGTTTATAAATAAAACAAATGTTGAAAGTATTACAACTTGGACTTTGACACAGAATGAATATTTAACTTTGATGGTTGGTGTTTGAATTGTTATTTTATTTTTAACTTGGTTTTTGTTATGAATGATTTTTAAAATAGTTGGGTATTTTAAATAATGAAAAAGTTTGTATTTTTCTTAAAAAATTATTGTTATATTAGTGGTTCAATGATTTTGTTTAGTTTAATTGATTTGTTATTTTGAATAATTTCATTAAATTATACTGGTTTAGTATTTTGATTATTATTTGCTTTGCAATGTGTTTATTTTGTATGATGAGTTTGAAAAAAATATTTTATCAGTTAAATGCTTTTCGGTTAGTAAGTTTTGTTTGAGATAATCCGTTATCAGTTATTATTGGTAAATTAGGAACCGGAAAAACTTTACTTTTAACTTATTTATCACAAACTATGAAATTATTAACAGATAAAATTTATAGTAATTATCCGTTAGAAGATGAGAAAGTTAAAGTTTTAACATTTAAAAATTTAGATTTTACAGATAGAACAAAACCAGTTCCCCCTGATGATAGTGTTATTTTATTTGATGAAAGTTATTTATATATTGATGGAACTAGTCCTCACGATGAGAAAAAAGTCCATAGTGGTAAAATTCCGTGAATTGTTTTAGCAAGACATTTTGGTAATTGTGCTTTGTTTACAGCACAGCGTGAGGGTATGATTTGAAATAATATCCGACAATTAGCAAGTGGTATTATTATTCCAATTTCACTTAAAAAACCGATTGCTAAAAAAGGATTTAATTTTTTTAATCGTTTCTTTATTATGCGAATTGGTATTTTTCAAGATATTATGGATTATGAAATTTGAAAAACAAAATCAGTAGAACGAACAGCAGAAGGTAAACGAGTAAAACATAAGTCAGATGTTGGTTTAGGAATTCGGTTTTTTAAAATAATTATTCCGTTAGAATTTGCACAGAAATATGATAGTCAATGATTAAAGTTTGTTCGTGATTTAAAAAATGATGAAATAATTAATAACAAAGAATACTATTGGTCAGAAATTACTAAATTGAGTGTTAAAGAGCGGTTAGAATTGTTTGATATTGATATTTTGAAAAAGAATTTAAAACCTAAAAAAGAAAAAGGAAGTGATAAAAATGATTAATTTGTTGTCAGAAAGTAGTAATTGAGATAATATTTTTAGTTTTATTTTTGATGTTTTTTTGTTTATTTTTGATGTAATTTGAAATACTAAATTACCAATGACAAATACAACAATTGCTTATTTTATTATTTTTTTTATGGTTGTTAAGTTATCGATTTATGCAATTCACGGTACAAGAACCCAATATAACGAATTAGGTTCGACAGTACAAACGGGTGTATCAAATATTTATTCTGCGACTGCTCGTGGAGTTTCAGATACTAAACAAGGTATGCAAAAACATATTAAAGAGCGTAAACAGTTTAAAATTAATCGTAATAAACAACAATTATCAAGTTTAGCAAAACAAGCAAAAACAAGAGAACAAGGATATAGGAGAGTGCATAAATAATGATTAGACTAGTTTTATTGGTTGCGGCAATTGCTATATTTGGTACTGGTTTTATTACAGTTATTATTAATCAATTAACATCAGCAAAAAATATCATTATGGATTTATATAACTCAGATACTTTTTTACTTTCTTTATTTGGTAAGATGGCAATTTTGTTTAATCATCCGTTAATGTTAACAATATCAAGTTTATATATTGTTGGGTTTATTGTTTCAAAAACATTGTATAGTTAGGAGTTGAGTTTATGGATAATAAAAATGAAAAGAAACATAAAAAGGGTTTATTTATTTCTTGGGTTGATTTAATTTTGTATCTTATTATAAGTTTTTCATTAACGTTTGTATGTGTCTTAGATACAGTTTCAACTATTGATGAATTAAAAGAGAAATATGCTGGTATAAATGGTTATATAATTTATGGTTTATGATTTGATATATTATGATATATCTTAGTAATTCATTATTTTTATGGTTATCTATTTAATCAAATTATCAAATTAATAAAAGAAAATAAAAAAGAAAAGGTGGTAAAGAATAATGCGTAAGTCATTATCTTTATTTGCTATATCCATTTTAGGAATTTTAGGTTTAATTATTCCTTTGATTACTTTAACGGCATTTAAGCCATTAAATCAGCAAAATTATATTGTTAATCAGCAAACAACGGGAATGAATGAAACTGATTTTATTAATACAATGTTTTTACGCAGTAGTTTCTTTGAAAATTGGTCTGAAACAAATTATTTTATTAATCCAACTTTAAAAACATCACAATCATTAACTTATAACGATAAATGATATTTAGATTTTTTAAAGGATAGTTATTCAACTGGTGTTTCTTACGATAAACCAAGTGATAAGTTTATGGATTTATATAAAAATTGAGATACTTATGCTAAACAATATAACATTAACAAATTTTATAATGTTGATAAAAAACAATTTTTAAGAGAATTAACTAATTTTATTTATTCTTTTACAAATAAATATAATTTAACGCAAATGTTAAATAAATTAAAAGCAAATATCACTGATTTACAGCAAATTAATTTAATTGAAGATAATTGAAAATTAATCGATTATCCTACATCTACAATTAAACTTCGTGATTTATTTAAAAATCCAGATAATAAATGATATGTAATAAATTTATTTATTACACAAGAAGGGTATATTATAAGAAAATTTAAATTTACAAATAAAACTAAATTAGTTAAAAAAAGTGATTATGATGAAACTGCTTGAAAATATAAATTTAAAGATTATGAAGGGTTGCCTACTGAATTAGTTGGATATTATAGATATGTTTATCGTTGAAATGGTGTTAATGAACCACAAACACCAGAAATAAATAATGGTGGTGAAATTACTGATTGAAATATTTACAATCAAAATAAAGTTAAAGACTTTTTAAATAATTACTTAGATGTTATTATCCAAGAAAATATTAGAATTCAGCAAGGCGGTAATCCCGATTATGAGAGTTCTATTGTTGGAACACAAAGAATAATTTTTGATTTTGAAATTGTTAATAATATGGAAAAATTGGACTGAAAACCTAGTATTATTTTAACTAGAAAATCAATTTATCGAATGATTTTAACGATTGATGAACATAAAAATATTGTTGCTGGTAGTTTAGAATTAACACATCTTAAACAATATTGGGATGGTAATAATGCAAATAGTTATCGATATACTGATGATTTAGATTTTTTGTTTACTTTTATGAAAGAAAAAGATAGTATCTTTAATTTTAGTGCTGAAACATATAATTATAATCAAGATAATACTCCTAATACTGGTAAACATATTTTTGAACAGATGAAAGGCCAAATTGATATTAATAAGTTTTTAAAAGCATTTTTTGCTTATGCTTTAGTTCCAGTATTCCAAAATCGTAGTAATTTTATTGAAAGTGGTTATATTGATAATTTAGAATATAATACTGTTTTAATTAATTTTTTTGGTTTGAAATTAGTTAATTTTAGAGATGTTTTAATTGATGAAAATAATACGAATAAAAATCAATTTGAAAAATTGTTAAATAGTATGTTTACAGTTTCGCAAAACTTTTATAAAGATTATTTACGAACCATTTTTGATTTAGAAAATAACACTTATGTACAAGGATATAACAAAAAATATGGTTTGTTAGCAAATAATGGTTTTAAAATTTATCCACGATATTTTTATTTTTCTGATAAATATAAATTATTAGATTTTAAGATGTATTCAGCCTATAAAAATCGATTTTATAATACAAACTATGGAGATGTATTTAATTATGATTTTTCTGTCTCAAATGATTATAATATTAATCAAAATGAGGGTTATGTTTTTAACGGTAGTAATTTACAGAATAAATATGGTTTAAAATATAAAAAAATGGAAGAACAAAAAATCGGTTATAATGTTTTTGAATTACAAGCACAAAAAGATAACGATATGTATCGTTATTATGATTTTAATTTTGGAATTTATAATTGACAAGAAATTAATAACGGCGGATTATTCCCTGATAGTCAATGATGACAAGCCCAATATGAAAGTTGTAGTTGATATAACTTAGCGTGTCATATTCGTAATGCGGCAATTTGAATAGTTAATAATATTCCTGGTATAAAACAAGTAAACGAATTAGCGAGTGGTGTTGGCAAAATATTTCAAACAATATATAGTTTTTTTAGTCAAACATTCGAAGTATGAAAATTTAGTCCCGCATTGTATAGTACAATAACTAATTTATTTTTATTAATTATATTTATGAAATTTGTGCGATTGATTTAAAAAAAGGACTTGTTAGTCCTTTTATTTTTTTCAATCAGTAATTTCACCACCATTATTTATTTCTGGTGTTTGTGGTTCATTAACACCATTTCAACGATAAACATATCTATAATATCCAACTAATTCAGTAGGCAACCCTTCATAATCTTTAAATTTATATTTTCAAGCAGTTTCATCATAATCACTTTTTTTAACTAATTTAGTTTTATTTGTAAATTTAAATTTTCTTATAATATACCCTTCTTGTGTAGTAAATAAATTTATTACATATCATTTATTATCTGGATTTTTAAATAAATCACGAAGTTTAATTGTAGATGTAGGATAATCGATTAATTCTCAATTACTATTTTTTGGTGGTTGTTGTGGTTCTGGTGCGGGTTTTGGTTTATTATTCTCCTCGTTTTCATTGTTATTTGGTTTTTCACAACTAATTAATGATGTTGTACTTGTTGTTGTTAATCCGATTATTCCTAAAATACTTAGTAACTTTTTAATATTTTTATCTCCTTACTTAAAATGTTATAATTAATTTATATAAATTATAACATATTTTAATATTTTAGGAGGTAAAGTGTGAAAAAATATGAAAGATTAGATATTAATGAAAGAGTAAATTTGAAAAAATTAAAAGATAATGAATTATTTAAAAAGAAAAATGGAACAATTAATATTCGAAAAATTGCTAAGCAAATTAATAGGTCTTATTCTGTAATTTGAGAAGAGTTAAATATGTTTGATAATATTAATGATTATAATGCTTCAAAAGCACAAAAAATACATGATAAAAAGAAAAAACAATGTCGTAAATATTCAATGTTAAATTCACAAGAATTAAGTTATTTTTCGAATGAATATAATAATTTTGGTCGTTCGCCACAAAATATTATTATTTCTTATGAATTACAATATAATGTAAAATTTGGTGTATGTTTTAAAACAATGTATAAATATATTAGATTAGGTTATTTTAATTTAAAAAAAGAAATGTTATATTTTAAAAATAAAAAAAGAAAAACAAAAAATGGTGAAAAAAATGATAATCGTGGAAAATTAATTAATATTAGAGATTATAAGCAATTTTTAAATGATTATGGAGATGATTTAAGTTTTAGTGGAATTTGAGAAATGGATACTATTGATTGTGGTAATTTTCATTTGTTAGTTTTAGTAAATCGTAAATCAAAGATACTTTTTTACCATATTTTATTTAGTAAAAAGGCAAGTATTGTATTAATAATTTTAATGAAAATGATTAAACAAATTGGTATTAGCAAATTTAGTTGTATTTTAACCGATAGAGGAAAAGAATTTTATAGATGAAAAACAATAGAAAAACATTTTAAAATAAGAGTTTATTTTTGTGATGCTGGTAAACCTCGTCAGAAAGCATTAGTAGAAAGAATAAATAGAGATATAAGGCGTTGATTAGGTCAAAATTAATCATTAATTAATATTCGTAGTAGATTAAAATCTATTTTAGATATATTAAATACTACAATTAGACCTTGCTTGGGAAATTTTACATCGAGACAATATTTTAAAAAAATTTTTTTAAATTAAATTAAATTTATTGTTTGTATAAGATTAGTAAACTTTATTTTTTGTTGTGTTTAATTTTATAATTTTGAAAATAAATATTAAAAATAATATTTTTATTTTGTTATTTTTTGTAATTATTGATTTTTATTTTTAATTTGTTATAATTTTATTAACTTTTTATCGTTTAGTTTTACAGTATACAAAACAATGAAAAATTATCATTAATTAGATTAGAAATATAAAAATCATTTATTAAAATGTACAATGTTTCTTTTAACTGAGAATATGAAATAAAAAACCTTTCTAGGTTATTATTAAATATATAAAGTTAGGAGAAACATTTTTTATATGGCAAAGGG
>NZ_RCOO01000293.1:0-953 GCF_003987485.1 Spiroplasma endosymbiont of Megaselia nigra | reverse complement strand
CAAATATGAAATGAAATAAATAAAAATTGAACCGAATGAAGTAATGATAAAAATAAAATACAATATAAATATGTTTATCGTTGAAATTCAAATACACAAAAACCTAGTTTGATTTTAGATGAAAACGGTAATATAAAAATTAAATAAGAACAGACAAATATAAAAAGTCATTTTATTTGAAACTGTGCACTTTTTATATTATCTATTCTTATTTTAATGTTTAATATTTCCGTTATTATCAATTTCTGGTGTATTTGGTTCACCATCACCATCTCAACGATAAACTGATTTAAAGTAAGAACCATTATCATCTGTTCAATGTGTCACATATTTAACAAACCCCGAATCATTTGTAATATATAAATCTCTTCCCATACCTAAATCAGTTTTCTGTAATTGTCGATTATTAGAATTATCAATTTTGATAGTTGTTTCATTATTTTTAAATTTAATAATACGCCAATCAGTATTTTTATCACTATGCCAAACAGCAAAATATCATTTATTATCTACTTGATTAAATGGTTTTTCTTGTGGTGATATTCATTCTAAATTGTCTCTAATTTGTTGGTTATCAGTATTTATTTTATTTTTTTCTTTTAGTTCTTTTAATTCTTCTTTAGTGTATTGTGGTGCATTACAAGAAACTAAACTTGTTGTACTTGTTGTTATTAAGGTGATTGTTTCTAAAATACTTAATATTTTTTTCAATTTTATAAGTTCCTTTCTTTTACAGTTTAATAATTTAATTAAAAATGGAAATAAATCATAATTTATTTCCATAAATAGTTTTTTTTTTTTATAAATAAATAAAAATAAATTATCTATAATTCTAAGTGTCCGTTAGAAGAAAAATCGGGCCCAGGTAATGAGCTAGTTCCCAAACCTGATCTATTTCATACAACAGTTAATGTACCCTCAAAAGAATTATTTGGTGAAAAATATATAGTAGC
>NZ_RCOO01000048.1:0-8249 GCF_003987485.1 Spiroplasma endosymbiont of Megaselia nigra | reverse complement strand
TCTGCGTATAAAATACTTTGATCAGTAATATCATAGTATGTAATGTAATTTGATAAATTATTATCGTCTATTTTACCAAAATTATAAAAAATAGGTATTTTAAAATAATTTTTAGAAATTAACCCGTTTATTAATATTAAATTTTTTTGTATTGAGTAATTCATTTAATTTTAAACCCCATTTTTAATAATATTTTTTATATTTTCTATAAACTCATTAATATTGTTGTTATATGCGGGTCGCATAAACGGGCGTGCTATAATTTGTGTTCCAGATCAATAATGTTTTACACCAAATTCAATTAAGTGAACTATTTGATATTTTTTCTTTGCTCTTATGTAAGCAATTATTTCATCTTCATTTTCTTTAATTTCTAAAATAAAATAATTTCGTAAATGATTTTTATTGTTTTTGCTAATCGGAACTTTTTCTTTTATTTCTGCTAAAATTTTATTTCCAGTATTAATAACTTCATTTTTTATTTTATTTTGAATATCAAATGTATATTGTTGAATAGATGAAACCATTTCTGATGTTATATCTTTTAAAGAACTAAATTTTTTCTTCATTTTTTTATTCTCCAATATTATCTGTTAAAAATAATTCTAAGTAATCATTTTTAGGATCATATATTCTTTTAATAAAAAATTCTTTATTAGTTCCAAATAAATTTATTTCAACATAATTTTCGTTATTAAAATTGTGTTTATAAATAATAATTTTATGTTCCATTTTTAATGTTTGTTGGTTAGCAATAAAATAATCATTAATATGTGTAGATAATATTTCTCCAAAAATATTTTTTCGGTATTTTTCTTTTAAAATTGGGCGATTAATTTCATCTTTAATAGTTTGCTTAAAAATTAATATTATTTTGTCATTAAATTTTCTTTTATTCATTTTGCTCAATTTTTAAATTTTAATTGTCTAATATGCCAATAAAATAAATCTGGTAATTCATTAATTTCTCGACCAAAATTATGTTTACAATAAATACCTATGATATCTTTTATTTGTTCATCCTTATCAGAATTAATAACAATTATAGGAATGCCAGCAGTTAATAAAATTTCTTTTGCCGATAAAATTAATGTTTTAAGTTCTTTATCAAAACTTTTATCATTTTCTTCTAATCTCAATAATAATTTAATATAATTTAAAAATTCTGTTGTTGTTTCTACTGGCATAATAATTTAACTCCTTTTTATTCTCTTACTACATTAACAAATGCTCATTTTGCGACAGTATTTCCATCGGCAATGAATGTTGCTTTGTATGCGATTAAATCTTGATCAAATAAGAAGTCTGTTGATTTAGTAATGTTTAATTGTTTTTGAAAGTTTCATTTATATTGACTTAAATCCCCAAATGTTATAAATGTTGATTTTTCTGTTTCTGAATATTCTGGATATTCATCGCATAAAATAACATCATAACCAAAAATATTGTATTTTAATGTTTCATCACTTTTTGTGTGGTTTCAAATTGGTCTATCATTTTTATCTTTAATTGCTTGCATTTGTGTAAAGAAAGTAGATTTATTCATAATAAACTTAGCATTATTATGATAACCAGTTGGAAGTAAAGAAATAATTTTTTGAATTGTATCATAAGAAATATTTTTTTCAGTTTGTGCTAATTTATGTTTAAGAATATTAGTATTAGTAATTATTCCTTGTGGTTCAAGTTTTGCAGATCCTTGTCCTTTTGCAATAGCATATTCAATAGCATTTTGTACTTCTATTGCTAAACTATCAATAATAAACTTTTCAAAATTATCTATTGTCATTGCTTCTGCACTTTCTGAAATAGTTATCATTGTTCCTCATCTATATCCATTTAATTGGATTGATTCAAAATCAAGTTTTCCAGTTAATTTTTCACCTTCTTTGCTTCATTTTCCGCCAACATTCTCATCTTTTTTAATAGCAAATTTTAAAAAACCATCAATATTTGAAACTGATACATTTTTAATTAAATCAGATGTACCTTGTAATTTTGCAATAATACTTTCTCATATTGTTGTTGGTACCAATGGTGAAGCATCTTGATTTCCGTTTGAATTTGTTCCGATTTGTAAAAACTTAGTTTCTTGATTTGTTAATTTTTTGTGTTGTAATTTTTTTAATCACGCATTTTTATATTCTTTTGATTTTATAACATCGTCAGTATTTTGCAAAATACTTTTATTTTCATAATTATTATAATTATAAAATTTTTCAATATTCCGAGATTTTTCTGGTTGTTCTGTTTGATTATCTTCAATAACTTCCTGTTCAATTTCGTTTTTAATCATTTCTAAACGATTAAATTCTGTTGTAATTTCATTAATTTCTTTAACAAGTTCTTTAACTTTTTTTACATCTTCATCAGATACATCTACTTTTGTTTCAATACCTTTTTTTAAAAAGTTTAATTCTTCTTTTTTTATTAGTTTTTGATTCCTTAATTCTTTTAATTTATCATTTAAATTTTTTGTCATTTTGTTATTTTCATCTCCTTGCAAAATTTCTTCTATTTCTAGATTTAATATTTCTTTTTGTAAAATATTAAAATTATTAGTATTTTTACTTTTAATTTCTTGCACCTCACTTTTTGGGTTTGCACCTAATGGAACTAATGAGACCTCATTTACTTCAACTTGTTTTAAGTATCTAACAATATTTCCTTTAATTTCCTTATCTTCTGTTTCTATTGTTGTATATCCTATGCTTAATTGCATAGGTCGATTGCTTTTTTGCATTTGTTTTGAAATTTCATATGCTTCTTTTCCAACCGTAATATTTGTATTAATTTGCATTTTAGCTCATAATCCATCTTTTTTACTTTCTAAGTATGCGATTCCAATTGGATTTTTATGTTCATGACCCCATAATAATGGAACTGCTGGTGTATTTTTTATAGTTTCAATAAAACTATTTTCATCAGTAATGTCACCATGATAATCAACAACATTATATTTATTAGCAATTCCGATTATTTCTTTAATGCCATCTTCATTTGTTTGTATAATATTTTTTACTTTAAAATTAATTTTTTTATTAATCTCGTTATTAATTGTTTTGTTCACTTTTATCTCCTATATTTTTATTTTTAAGTTGTTCTCTTTCTTGCCAATCAGAATTTTTTGTCATTCCATAAATATCTAATCCCTCAACACTTTCATATCCTTCTTGATTTCTAACTTCATTCGGTGATAAAACACTATGTTCTAACATTTTTGCGTAATATGCTGTTTTATCTTGTAAATTTCCCAATAATACTCGTTTTGCTGAAAATGATATATAGTTTCCTAATTCTAATTCTTTTTTGCTGAAAATTTTAAAACTAAATTCTTGTTCTCATTGTGTTAATAATGGTTGAATAACAGAACTAACATAACCTTGATATTGCTCTGGACTATATTTTCCATTAACAATTTCAGAAGCAACATTATAAAAGTTATAAATATTATTTCGATATTGCTCCATTTGTTCTTTATTTAAGTTAGAAATATTACAATCTACTTCTTGAAAATCTAGACCATTATCTAAAATGGCAAAACCGCGATATTTATTTTGTAAATTATTATCTACAAATTCTTTTAATTTTTCTTGTAATTGTTCTGGGGCAACTATATTATTAACTTTTAATATACCTTTTAAATTACCTGATTGTTTTAAATTATTAATTGAGGAATTAATCATCTCTTCTAGTAATTTTGTTGAATATTCTAATGATTTATTTGGAATTTCTCCGAATAATCCTTTATTATAAAATTTTCGTAAATGTATTAAATCATCATATGGTAATACTAAATTTGTTTTATTTAAATAAAACTTTATAAAATATTGATTATTTTTATCGAATAAAATTTCTAAAAAATCATACTCAATAGGAATTAAAGAATTAATTTTTTCATTTTCTCATTGAATATAAATAAAAGTATTTCCTTGTAAAAACAAATTAGTTGTTATTTTATAATAAAAATCATAAGCACTCATACCTAAATTTGGTCTAACATTTAATAAATATTTTAAATTATATTTATTTGTAGTTTTAATATTTTCTTTTTCGACACATTGTGGTATTGCTTTTAACTGGGCAATATCACTCGCTATTCGATTAATTGTACTTTTAACAACATCAATTTCATAATTATTAGTAAAATTCGATAAAAAAGTTTTAAAGTCATGATTAATATACATAAAATTTTGTTTTTTGGATAAATTATTATTTATTGTTTTTTGTTTTTTCTTAAATCACAGAGCAATTTTATTACCCTCCTTACTTAAATAAATTAATTTAAGTCGTCACGATGATACCATCATTATTTAAAAAAGTACAAATTTTTATAAAAACTTGTACTTTAAAATTAATTAATCATTAAAATTTTTCCCGATATCTGTTTGATAAATTTTAAAATGTTGTTCATTATTTATATACATTTTATAAGCAAATAATAGTGCCATAAAACCATCAATTCTTTTGCGTGAACTTTTTTTAATTGGCATAACATTTTCTTTACTATCTGTTATAAGTTTTGTGTTATCTAAATTTCATTTAAAAATAGGGTGATTATTATAAATAATTTTATCATCATAAAATAATGGAGCAATCGATTTTATTAATGGTGATATTGTATATATACCATTTGTGACAATTTCTGTTCTATTAGAAAAACCGTTTTGTTCTAATTTTTCTTTTATATAATCTGCATAATATCTATCATATCCAATTTTTACACAAATTAAATTATATTTTTTAATAGTTTTAATAATATAATCAATTATTTCATCTCTATTTACAGCGGATCCAAGTGTAAAAGTTATGTATCCTTGTTTTTCTCAAACAGAATATAAAACTTTGTCTTCTTTTTCATTTTCATATGCTCTTTCTCGGGGAATAAAAAAATGTGGCAAAATAAAAAACTCACCAGTTTTTTCGGGTATTAAAATTACAACAGCAGTTAAGTCCATTGTTTGTGATAAATCAATACCAACAGTACAATATTTATTTTTTAAATAATCTTCTAAATTAACATTTTTATTATTTTTTTCTTGTAAAGATCCAAAATTAAATAATGAAGTTTCTTGCAGAGAAGCAATATTACAATGACGAGTTAAAAAACTAGGTTGTTGTAATGGCTGGTTAATTGCTGTTTTTCATTCTTCTTTTAACTTTTCAATATTTTTAGAAATACCAAGATTTGGATTTGCTTTATATAGATTTTTAAATTTTTTTCATTCATTAAAATTATCTAATTCATATATTCAAGGTAAAAAATTATCGTTTTGATAAATATTATTTAATACTTTTTCAGCATATTCATATCTCTCATCATAAATACTCTCACGAGTACTTCCGCTTGTTGTAATTAAAAGCATTAATGTATTTTTTCTTTTTGATGTTGCTGATTTAATAACATCATATAAGTCTCTTTTTTTCATAGCCGCCAATTCATCTAAAATTACTACATATGGATTTAAACCATCTAATGTTTTATCTTCTGATGCTAATGGTTGAAAATGTGATCAATCTCTTAAAAATTCTATTTTATCCCTTGTTATTTTTAATTTACTATTTAATCATTCTTCTTGTCTAATCATACTTTTAACTTCATCAAAAATAATTTTTGCTTGTTCTTTTTTTGTTGCAACCGTATATATACTTGCTCTTTTTTCGTTATCTAATAACAAACATTTTAAAGCAATAGCAGATGCTAGGGTTGATTTACCATTCCCTCTACCAACAACCAATAATGCTTCTTTAAATCTACGAATATTAGTTTCTTTTTCGTAAAAACCAAATAATGCTTCTATAAATGCTTTTTGTCATAATTCTAATTTAAAATTTTGTCCTGCATATTCACCAGTTGAAAGATGACAAAATCTTTCTATAAAAATTATTGCACCACTTGCTTGTTTTTTATTAAAATAAAACCTTTTACTATTTTTTAATTCATTAACTAAATTAGATACTATCTTTTTAATTTTCAAACAAACAATATCTTCGTTTTTTTTAATTCACTCATTATATAATTCTAAATTAGTTTTATTATTTATCGTTTTTTCAATCATAAATTATTTTTCTTCTAATTGTAGAATTTCATCTAATAGATTATTGTTTGTTTGTAATATAGGCGATACTTCAATTTTTTCATTACTTTCTTTTATTCATTTTTCAATAATTATATAGTGACTTTTATAATTTTTTAACATTGCATTATATTCTGGCAAAATTGGATTTTTTTCTTGTCTTTTATTCCCACGAATATTTTCAACATCAATATAATAATTATCTAATTGACGAATTTTTTTATCCATATCATAAATTAATCATTCAATTTTACAAAATGTTTTAAGGAAATTAATTTTTGACTTATATAAATCAACATTATTATTAATTAATATTTTTTTATAATCTTTAAAAAGATTATTTATTTCTTTTTCACCTTTTAAATTTAGTTCATTTTCGTTTAAAATTGCTTTATTTTTATTCATTTTCGGGTTATTTTTATTCATTTTTAAGCTATTTTTTACCAATTTTTTATTGTTTTTTTTGCTTTCCATTAATAAAACCCCTTATTTTTAAATGTTTTTTTATTATTTTACATAATTTATTTCATCACACCATAAAATTTTTGCCTTTTGTGTGCACGTGCCCCCAGCCCTCGGTAGCCCAAAATATCTTTTAATTAATGTAAAATAGGGGGGTAAAATAAAAATATAATTATATATTTAAAAATCACTGACATAATACCGTCGATTAAATTGTTTGTCAAATTAAAATAATTAAAAATTATATATTTTTTTAATCTACTAAATGATAAAGCAAAATTGCTAATTGAAAGTTCTTTTGATTATCTTGCTCAAATGAAAACTCATAAATAGTATCATAATCATTTAATAATTTATATTTTTTTATAAATTGTGGATGTTCAGTTATTGAATAATTAATTTTTTCTATAATTGATGATATATTTTTATCTTTTACAAAAATAATCAATGCTGATTTTGTATCTCTTCATGTTAAATAACTTTGCAATTGATTAATGGCAGAAAACAATTGTTTTTTTCCATGTCAAATTTTACATTCAGCTATAAATATATTTTCATTATTATATTTTAGTAATATATCTGTTTTTCCATTTCTATTAAATGCTTCACCCATTACAGATACTTTAAAATTTAAAGAAAGTATTAATAAAATATAATCTCTAATTGTTTCTTCATTTTTATTACGATAAATATTTGGGTATTCTTCCATTCTTTTTCCAAATTCATAAATTACACTTAATATTTGTAAATAAAGATCTTCAGAAATTACTGGATCTAAATTAAAGTCATTTTTAATTTCTGGTAATTGAATTGATATTTTTTCTTTTTTCTTTATTGGAGATACTGAAAATGTATTATTATCTTTATCTTCTATTCTTCTTAATGGAACAATTAAATTTTTCAAAGAAGTTGTTATTGTTTTTATTTTTTCCTTTTTATTATTAAAAATATCTTTAATATAAGATTTTAAATTATTATTGTATGAATCAACTTCGTTTCTTATATTATCTATATAATATTTTAAATAATCTTTTATTTCATTAATTTTATCATTAAGATAATTTGCACTATTTTCTTTTCATTCAACAACAAAAGAAATTTCATTATTACTTATTTGAATTTCATATTTTGAACTTCTTTGAGAACTAGGATATGTTTTAAATAATTCTGAATCACCTTCATATGGTATACTAATTTTTACCATTGTCGCAATATATTCATATGTACTTGAATTTGAAATTACATTAAACGGAGTAGGAATTATTTTTTTCTCTTTGTAATCTTGTGAAAATCAATTATCAAAAAATAAATTAATTGGTTCTATTTCATATTTTGTAAATAAATATTCAGTAATATTATTTTCATCAACATTTAAAATATAATTATCTTCGTAATTATTAATTTCATTTCTAATATTTTCATATAAATTATTAAAAAGATCATGTAAAAATATATTTTTAAATGGTATCATTTTATTTTTTCTTCTCAAATTTATCAATTATATTATATAACATTTGCTCAGTTTCCTTAGAAAAATTGCCTTTTATATGTAATTTAAATATTATATTTTTTAAATTATCAAAATCAGAATTAATTATATACTCCATTATTTTATCTGACATTTCTTTATTTATTTTTTTCATTTTATTTTTCTCCTATATTTTTAATAAATTATTAATTGTTTCTAAATTATTTTTTTATTTTTTTCAT
>NZ_RCOO01000005.1:0-19734 GCF_003987485.1 Spiroplasma endosymbiont of Megaselia nigra | reverse complement strand
GATGTTTGTTCAATTTCTTTTACTGTATTTTTTCGAAATTCTGCAGTATATGTTTTAAATTTTTGTTCTTTTCCTGCCATTAAAAAATGCACCTCCTCTAAAAGTTTAGTAAAGTTCTTTTTTAATTTTACTTACTTTTTGGGGTGCAGTCTTCATTTTAATTTGATAAATTAAAATAGCACTAGCAACCGATACATTTAAAGAATCAAGATGACCTGTTGTTGGAATATAAATATTAAAATCAGAATGCTTTAATAATTTTGCGCTAATCCCTGTTCCTTCATTCCCTACGATTAGACAAATTGGCGTATCATATTTTAATTCACTTACATTGTGGGCTGTTGTAGTTAAACTTGTTGCATAAATTCAAAACCCTTGTTTTTTTAAATATTCAATTGCATTAGTTAAATTATTTACTCGACAAACTGGAACATAATTAAAAGCACCTGCAGAGGTTTTGGCAACAGTAGCATTAATATCAACTTGGCGTTTTTCTAGAATAATAACCCCATCAACATTAAACAAATCACAAGTACGCAAAATTGCCCCAAAATTATGTGGGTCAGAAATTTGATCAAGGACTAATAAAAATGGATGCCTATTTTGTAATGCTTTTGTTGTTATTGCAGTTAATGAATAATTTTCTGGCTTGCAAATTTCCAATACCAGACTTTGATGCTTACTAGTTTGTACAAGAGCTGTCATTTTATCTGTTGAACAAAAGACAACTTTAATTTGACGACTTTTAGCTATTTTCAAATAATAATCATTATTTTTCCCTTGTGGTAATAAATAAAGTTTATTAATTTTCACTGCTGGATTTAGTAATGACTCCACAACAGGATTAATTCCGTAAATGTATATATATTCTTGCATATTTTCTTCCTTTTCCTGTTTTATTATTCATAACCTATATTAATAAATTTCTTTATAAGTATTATAATTTAATTTGATATTTTTTAATAGTTTCTTTTATTTTTTTTATTGCCCGAGAATAAAGTGCTAAATTTTTCTCTGGTTTATTTTTAAACTTAGTTGTTAAAGTTGGCATAATGCCAAGATTTGCTTTCATTGGTTTTAAATCTCGTTGTTTTGGATTTGTAACATAGTTGACTAATGCTCCTAACACAATTTCTGAAGGAAATTTAATTAATGGTAAATCCATTACATATTGATAGACATTTAAAGCACATAATAAACCTGCTGCCGCTGATTCTAAATAACCTTCTACCCCAATAATTTGACCAGCAAAAAAAATATTATTATTTTGTTTATATTGTAAAAATTGATTTAAAACTTTTGGTGAATTAATATAATTATTTTTATGTAAAACTCCATATCGAACAATATCTACTTTTGCTAAACCTGGAATAAATTGTGTAATAATTCGTTTTTGTTCTGGCCATGTTAAATTCGTCTGTCAACCTACAATATTATATAAAATATCAATGACATTATCTTGCCGTAATTGAACCACTGCAAATGGCTGCTTACCATTTTTGTCTGGTAAATTATTACTACTCATTGGTCCATTCAAAAGAATTTTTAGTGATGTTTGTGCCATAATCTCAATTGGTTGACAACCTCTAAAATATTTTTCAAAATCTGCAATAGGAACTCGTTTTGCCGTTACTAATTCTGTAACTAATTTATTAAACTCATCTTCTGTTAATAAACAAATAATATAATCTTTTTGTTCTGAATGTCGTGCGCCATAATATGCTTTTGAAAAATCAATTCTAGCTTTTGTTACAATTGGGGCTGAACCATCATAATAATACAATGCTTTCTTACCAACTAACTTTTTAAGTTCAAGAGCAAAATTTGTTGTCACTAATGGTCCAACAGCAATAATAGTAATTTGTTTTGGATCTATTTTAATAAATTCATCATAAATAATGGTAATATTAGGATGTTTTATTAAAGTTGCTGTAACTTTTTGTGAAAATAACTCCCGGTCAACACTAAGTGCATCAACAGCAGGAACTTGAACATCATAAGCTGTTTTTAAAATGAAAGAATTTAATAACTTTAATTCTTCTTTTAAAATTCCAATTGCATTTTCTCTTGAAACACTACGAAAAGAATTAGAACAAACTAATTCTGCAAATGTATCTAATTTTTGAACTGGATTTTTAAATAATGTTTTTGCTTCATATAATTTTACTTTTAAACCACGTTTTGCTAATTGGTAAGCAATTTCACAACCTGCTAACCCAGCACAAATAATATTAATTTCTTTTTGTTTCATTCCGTTACAAAATATCTTTTTCTACTAAAACCTTACGAAGCTCATCTGCTTTGACAAAATCTTTATTATTTTTTGACTTAATTCATTCTAATAAATATTTACGAATTTCACCACTAATCACTGGTAACTTAAAATTAAAATTCATAATATTAAAAATAATATTATAAAAATCACTAGCAAGTTGCAAATTAAGTTTTTTATCACGTAATTGAGTATTAATAATTTTAATCATTTTACTAATAATAGTTAAAACATTTGGACTATTTAAATTATTTGCTAACTCAGCAAGAACTTTCTTAACATTGTCACCATGTTGTGCTAAATTATAATTTAAGTTATATTCAGCTAAATATAAATTTACTGCTTTTAAGACTTTAAAAATCTTTTCGGTTTCACCTTGTGCACTAATAATTAAAGTTTCTGTTACATTTAATGGTTGTGTATAATTAGTCGCATATAACAAATAACGTAATGTATTTGCTCCGTATAATTTAATAAAATCACGAACTAAAATAGTATTATTTAATGATTTACTCATTTTTTTATCAGCAACATTTAAATGCCCATTATGCATTCAAATGTTTGAAATTTCCTTATTATTTTTTGCTAAAAATTGAATTCGTTCATTTTCATGATGAGGAAAAACTAAATCAATTCCGCCGGCATGAATATCAATTGTTTCTTTATGAAAAAATTTATCAATTAAGACAGCACATTCTGTATGTCAACCTGGGCGACCTTGATATAATTTACCCGTTTGATCATAAAAGGGAAAAGAAACTCCTTCGGTTGTTTGCTTTCATAAAGCAAAATCATATTGACTATGCTTATTAGCATCATGTTCAATTCGAATATTAGTTTCTAATTCTGAAATTTTTTTATTAGCTAATTGTCCATATTGTGCTTGATATTTTGCAATATCAAAATATACACTACCATTAACTTCATATGCAGCATTAAGTTTAACTAATTTTTGAATAAAAGTAATAATATCTTTAACATGGTCCGTTACTCGTACTCGCTTTGCTGGTGTTCTAACATTTAAATTAAAAACATCTTCTTCAAAAGCTTTAATATAAAATTCTGCAATTTCTTGTTCAGTTTTATGTTCTGTTGCTGCTTTAGCAATAATCTTATCATCAATATCCGTGTAATTTTGAATATAATTAACCTCAATATGTTGAAATTGTAAAAAACTAACTAATAAATCAACAGTAATAATTGCACGGGCATTACCGATATGAACGTAATTATAGACAGTTGGTCCACAACCATAAATATTAATTTTTTTTGCTTGACTATAATCTGTAAAATTACGAGTCAAAGTATTATATAATTTCATACTTCACCCTCTTATCTATTTGCATCCAATTCCATTTTTTTTAAATGAAATAACAGCATTTGAATATCAGCTGGATTAATTCCTGAAATTCGATTCGCTTGACCAATTGAAATTGGTCTAATCTTTTTAAATTTTTCTCGTGCTTCAAGTGCCAAGTTATCTACCAAATCATAATTCAAATTAACTGGAATTAATTTATTTTCCAACTTAATTGTTTTTAAAGCAATTTCTTGTTCTTTTTTAATATATCCTTCAAAACGAATATTAATTAATAAATTTTGTTTTAAAAATGATTTTAAATTATTTAACGGTGGTAACTCCTCCTCTAAATATTTTAACTCAATATTTGGTCGTTTTAATAAATTATAACCAGAAATGCGTTCTGTAATGTTGGCAACACCTAATTTAGTTAGTTTTTGAATTAATGGTGATTTTGACGTAAAATAAGTTTCTTTTAACAATTGCATTATTTCATTATAACTTTGCACATTATTTTGATATTCAATTCAACTTTTTTGATCAATTAAACCAAATTGATAAGCATAATTTTTTAATCGTTCTTCAGCATTATCATTGCGCAATAATAAACGATATTCAGCACGAGAAGTTAATAAACGGTAAGGCTCTTCTGTCCCTTTTGTAATTAGATCATCAATTAGCACTCCAATATAAGCTTGGTCACGACGTAAAATGAAAGGTTCTTTTTGGTCAATACTTAAAACAGCATTAATTCCAGCCATTAAACCTTGGCAAGCAGCTTCTTCATAGCCACTTGTTCCATTAATTTGACCCGCCGTATATAAATTTTTAATTTTTTTTGTTTCTAACGTATGTTTTAATTGTGTTGGTACAATTGCATCATATTCAATTGCATAAGCCCATTTTAAAACTTCAACATTTTCAAATCCTGGCAAGGAACGTAGCATCTTTTCTTGTACATCAATTGGCATTGAAGTTGAAAATCCTTGCACATAAATTGTATTTAAACTCTTTGATTCTGGCTCTAAGAAAATTTGATGACGTGGTTTATCAGCAAACCGCACAATTTTATCTTCAAAACTTGGGCAATAACGTGGCCCTGTTCCTTTTACATTTCCAGAATAAATTGCTGATGCTGTTAAATTTTTTTGCACAATATTATGTGTTTTTGGTGTTGAATGAATTAATCAACATAATTCTTGCTCTTGTAATGGTGTAAAGGTTTTTGTTGAATAAGAAAAAGCTAGTTGCAAATCACTCCCCGGTTCTGGTTGTGCTTTACTATAATCAATTGAAGTATTAAGAACACGTGCTGGTGTACCAGTTTTTAAACGAAATAACTCAAACCCTAAATGTTTTAACTGGGTTGATAATCCTGCTGTTGTAATGTCGCCATCAGGTCCTTCTGCTTTTTTTGTCATTCCTTGTAACACTAAAGATTGCATATATGTTCCTGTTGTTAAAATAACTTTTTTTACAAAAAATTGTGTTTGATCTTTTAACATTATTCCATAGCAATTATTGTTATCATCAACCAATAAAGATTGAACTGCTCCTTCATATAAATCTAAATTATCTTGCTTTTCAATTACTTTTTGCATGTATTTTTCATATTCAATCTTATCTGATTGAGCGCGTAATGCTCATACAGCAGGACCACGTGAAGAATTTAATAATTTCATTTGTAAAGCTGTTGCATCAGCTGATTTTGCCATTTCACCACCAATGGCATCAATTTCACGAACAACAATCCCTTTAGCTGGACCACCAATTGAGGGATTACATGGCATTAATGCAATTTTATCTTTATGCAAAGTAACTAATAATGTCTTTTTTTTCATTCTTGCTGCAGCTAAACTTGCTTCGACGCCAGCATGACCAGCACCAATTACAATTACATCATATTTTTTCATTAAACTCCCTCCTTTACTAGTTTTATTAATTTAATTCTGCTTCAATTTGTTTTAATTCTTGTTCTACATTAACACGATTAAATAAGTTTTCTTTTTTCTCTATTGTTTTATTATAAATGATTTCTTGCGTTAAAATTGTTTCAAATGTTAAATCAGTTAAATTAACATTAAAATAATCGGCAATTTTTTGCGCATTATCAACTAAAACTGGCTGCAATAAAAAAGCACTAACAATAATAGTATAAGCTAAACTTGCTAAAGTTTCATATAATTGCTCCATCTTTTCGTTTTTTTCTAACTCTCAAGGTTTATTTTCTTCAATATATTTATTCGCCTTATTACATAATTCCAAAATAATGTTTAGTCCTGCTGAAATTTGATAAGCATCCATTGCCTGCTGATAATTCTGCACCGCTTGGATACAACTTTCAATTAGCACATTATCCAATTGTTGTTGTTTTACTAACTGACCATTAAAATATTTACTAATCATATTACTTACTCGTGATACCAAGTTCCCTATATTATTAACTAAATGAGCATTATATGATTCTAAAAACATTTCATAAGAAAATTTACCATCATTTTCAGTTGGAATTTCATATCCTAAATAAAACCGTAATGTATCTCGACCATATTTATCAATTAAATATAATGGATCAACAACATTTCCAATTGATTTACTCATTTTAGTATCTTTAAATAAAATTCAACCATGCGATAAAAGTTTATTAGGCTGACGTAACCCTAAACTTTCTAGCATACTTGGCCAATAAATCGTGTGAAAACGAGCGATTTCTTTTCCTAATAGTTGCAAAATCTCAACATCCTCATTATTTCAAAATTTATTAAATAATGTTTCATCATTTGATAAATAACCTAATGCTGTTAAATAATTTGATAATGCATCAATTCAAACATAAATAATGTGTTTATCATTTTCTAAGGTTTTAATTCCTCAGGAAAAAGTTGTTCTAGTAACAGATAAATCAGTTAAGCCTGGTAAAATAAAATTATTTAACATTTCATTTTTTCTTGGTTCTGGTTCAATAAAACCAGGATGATTATTATAATAATTAATTAAAAATTGACTATATTTTGAGACTTTAAAGAAATATGTTTCTTCCTTTACTTTTTGTGGTTTATTACCACAAACTAAGCACCGGTTTGTTACTTTATCAATTTGTGCTTCAGTTAAAAATTCTTCACAACTAACACAATATAAACCCTCATATTCTCCTAAGTAAATATCTCCATTATTATATAATTTACTAAAAATTTTTTGGACTCCAACTTCATGCTCTTTATCAGTAGTACGAATAAACTTTGAATATTCAATTCCTAATTTATTTCATAATAATTTAAAATTATCAACAATCATTGTTGTAAATTGATATAGTGTTACCCCTGCTGCTTTTGCTTTCTTTTCAATTTTTTCACCATGTTCATCGCTGCCTGTTAAAAAGAAAGTTTCATAACCAGCCATTTTTTTATAACGATTAATAATATCAGCTAATGTAGTAGTATATGCATGTCCAATATGTAATTGCGCACTTGGATAATAAATTGGGGTTGTAACATAAAATAATTTCTTGTTTTGAATCATAATATATCCCTCTCATTGTTATACATTTTAACAATATAAATTATATCGCATTTTTGCCAATAAAATAAGGGTTTTTTAAAGACAATTAAGGTCTTTGAAAATTACTAAAATAAAATAGTTATTTCCATAACTATTTATTCATAAATAAAACTTATTTTTATGCTGTTACTTCATGTAATTTTCGTGAAGAAATATTGAGTAAACCTTCATTTAACATTTTTGTCATCTGATAAGGAATATAAATAAAATCTATTTGCATTAGTTTATCAGCATATTTTTCATTTAATATTTCAACAGCATCAGCATATAAATCATCGCGTCATTCTTTAATATCTAATTTTTCTTTAAAATAACTAAAAGATAATGTTTTAGCATTTTGTAATAATGAATCAATTCGTAATGACAGTGTTTTATAAGTATCTGCCAAGGCTAATTTCTAAACGATATGTAAAATCCTCATCGGTAATAACGCGTCCATTGTTCCGAATTAAAAGAACATTATCATATAATAATTGGATTGGGTTTGTTGAGTCATGAATTTTTTCTGTATTTAAAACTAATTTTAGTTGATCACGAATATTACTAAAATGCTTTTCTAAAATAGGATTTTTCATTTTCTGCTCTCCTTAATTGCTTTAATTGTCTCCATTATCAATAGTAAATAAACAAACGGATATTAACTATAGTTTGTTAGATTATTTTTATAAGAGTAATTCTTATATAAATATCATAGCATAAGAAATATCTTTTTTTAGAAAAATAAAAAAACACTAAAATATTTTTTAGTGTTTTGTATATTTTAATTAGACTGTCGCAAAGTATAATAATGTACGTATCATTTGTGATACATATGACATTTCATTATCATATCATGCATATACTTTAACTAATTGTTTACCATCACATTCAATAATTTTTGTTAATGTTGCATCAAAAATTGATCCGTGTGTTTCACCAATAATATCTGATGAAACAATTGGTTGTGTATTATAACCAAAAGTTTCTGAAGCTGCTGCTTTCATTGCATTATTAATTTCTTCAACTGTTGTTGTTTTTTTCAATTCAACTGCTAAGTCAACAATTGAACCAGTAATAGTTGGAACACGTAAAGCCATTCCATCAAATCGACCTTCCAATTGTGGTAATACTAATGCAACTGCTGCTGCTGCTCCCGTTTTAGTTGGAACAATATTTGAAAAAGCAGCACGTGCTCTTCTTAAATCATCATGTGCTAAGTCCAACAATCTTTGATCATTTGTTACCGCATGAACAGTTGTCATATATCCTTTTTCAATTCCAAATTCTTCGTCTAATACTTTTGCCATTGGTGCTAAACAGTTAGTTGTACAACTTGCCCCTGAAATAATAGTATCTTCTTTTTTAATTTCCTTATGGTTTACATTATAAACAATTGTTTTAACATCGGTTCCTTTCGCTGGAGCTGAGATTAAAACTTTTTTTGCTCCGGCTGTAAGGTGCTTTGAAGCACCAGCACGATCAGCAAAGAATCCTGTTGATTCAACAACAACATCAATGCCTAATTTACCTCATGGTAACTCAGAAGGATCTTTTTGGGCATAAACATTTATTTTTTTCCCATCAACAATAATAACGCTTTCCTCTGAAGAAATTTTTCCTCTTTTTCATCCTCCTTGGGCTGAATCAAGTTCTAATAATGTTGCTAAAGTTTTTGCCGCAGTTAAATCGTTAATTGCGACAATTTCAACATTTTTTTCGTCAAATAATCTTCTAAAAGCTAAACGACCAATACGTCCAAACCCGTTAATTGCAATTTTTGTCATCTACTTTTTCTCCTCTACATATATTTAATACCTTCTTAGTCTGCAATAAAAATATTGCATACTTACTATATATTTTACAACCTATAGAGTCAATTTGCAAGAAAATTAGAAAATATCCAAATTAAAGGTTACTTTATCAGCAAAATAGAACCAAATAATAAATTTAATCTTTTTAACCAAAACGACCTGTAGTATAATCTTCTATTTTTGATTCACGATAATGAGAAAACAATAATGCTGTTTTATTATATTCTATTAACTGTCCCATTCAAAAAAATGCAGTATAATCAGAAATTCGTGCCGCTTGTTGTAAAGAGTGCGTTACAATAATAATTGTAAAATTCTTTTTTAAATCCAAAATTAACTCTTCAACTTTAGCAATTGCAATTGGATCTAATGCACTTGTTGGTTCATCCATTAACAAAATTTCTGGTTTTAACGCAATTGTACGATTTGTAGCAAGCACCCCCAACAGACAACATTCCTAGCCTGTTAACTTTTCCACATAATCCTCATCAGTTCTCCTGCTATTTCCCAACAATTCTAATTCGGTTGCTAACCCCCGAATCCGATCAACAATTCTTAATGCTTTTACTTTATTAATTTCTTTATCATTAATTTCAGTTTTAACATTTGCATAAATCGTTGTTAAAGCTGTTGTTGTAAAATTTGATGAAAAAAAAGTTGGCAGTCGACGACTAATACGGTCATTTAGAATACGAAATAATAAATCATCACGAACTCATGGAGAAACTGTTTCTCCACCAATATCATCTAAAAATAAAACATCCGCTCCTAATAAAATTTCTACTAATGATGATTCACTATTAAAAAGATTAAATGATTCCTTTACTCGATTAATTAAATTAATTACTGAAATAAAAGCAACTTTACGATTATTATTTGCTAACACATTAGCTAAGCGAATTAATAAATAAGTTTTACCAACTCCTGGCTGACCATGAATATATAAACCTTTTTTTCGTTGACCTTTAACAAATTTAACCATTTCGCCAATAATAAGATGCATATTATTAAAATTTTCATCTTTTTTAATATCATTTAATCGTAATTTTAATAATTCATCACTAAAGTCATAATAAAGATAATTATTTTTAACTTTATTTTTTTCTTTAATAGCTATTATATGATTACATTCAACTCGTGTTAAAAACAAATTATTATTTTCTTTTTTAATATAATATTTGTAACCTTTAAAGGATTGTTGGCATAAAGATAAAGATGATGTTTTTTCACATTGATGATAATTTTTTAAATATTCTTGAAAGAGTGTCTCAAACTGTTGATAATTATTAATATCAAACGCAATTTCTTGTAAATTAAGTATTAACTCTGCATTGTTTTGAAGTTGTTTTAATAAATTTAGTTTTGACATTGCCCCCATCTCTCTTTCATTTTTACTATTATAAATTTTTTAAATCATCTAATAATTGTGTAAGATCAACTTTTTTAATTCCTTGTTCTTGCCGTTTTTGTTCATAAATTTTATTATATTCTAATTCAGCCATATTATGTTTAACTGTTTTTTCTTTCCATTGATATGTTTTTGCTTTAATAGCATCTTTTGTAACTTTACTTTTTTGTGTTTTTGCATAAGCACCGCGTAAATGCTCCATTGCTTTATCAACAGTATTAATTTGTAATTGATGAAAAGTGTTTGCAATTTTTTCACAATACTTTCTTTCAATTCGATGAGCATTTTTAAATCAAACATATTCAATTAAGCAATTAACTACCCCTGGTCTCAATGAATAATTAATAATTAAATCGCGAATTAATTCAATTTCAATTGGTGTTAGCTTCTTATTTTCTCGTAGTAAAGTTAAATATTGAATTGGATCAATTGAAACCATTTCATTAATTTTTGCTTCTAACATATTAGTTGGTTTAATAACATTTTCATCATTAACAATTAAATTTAATTGTTCTCCATTAAGTTGTTTTTTTAATATTGCTTTTTGATTAAAATCAGATAGTAAATGTTGAAATGTTTCATAATTAAAAATTCGTTCTTTGGCAGTTAACTCAATACTTTTATAAATAAAAATAGCAAGATTATTTGTTAAAACATTGTAATAATTTGCTAACTGGATAATTTTTTCACGATATGGTAAATATAATTTATGATTTGCATTTTTTGATGCTAAGTATTTATCAATATAAACAAAATCAAATGTCATTGTTTCATTACTTAATTGACCAGATAAATCATTATGCTTCTGTTTAACCTCTTGCTGATTAACAATAAATTTAGCTTTAATAATTGCAAAAGATTTTTCTCCTACAATATTCAATAAATAATTTCTTAAAATTTGATTTTCAAAAAAAGCAATTGCGGAAATTGGTAATTGTGGTTTTAAAATATAGTGCTTTCCTTTTTCACGTTTTAAAATCTTTAATAAACCAATTGTTTCTAATTTACTTTTTGCTACTAAAAATTCATCATATGATATTTGTAATAATGTTAAAAGATTGTCTAAATGATATTTAGTATTTAATTCTAAGATGAAATCTTGTGCTGTTAAGGCAATATATAACATATGTGCTTTATCGCCAATAATTGGCCGATATAAACATAAAAGTAACATACGTTCATCATCTGACAATTGATACTCTTGTTTAATTAAATAAGTAGTTTCTTTTTCCATCATTTTCCCGTTCCTCTTTGTTTAATCATTAATAATATTACAATGAACAATTAATAAGTAAATATAATTTGTTAAAATAATGCTATTAACTGACTTATCCACAATCTTTTTTAAATAAAACAGTTATAATTATTAAGTTTTTAAAACTTTTCCACATATAAACAACTTTTAACTATTATATCTTTTCTGTTTTTTAAATTTAATTGTTGTTAAAACTAATAATCCTTTTTGGGTGCATCATAAAGCAAGATTATGACGTGAAGTAATTAATTTATATAAAATAGTAAAACTTGAAATAACCATTGGTAAATAAATTGCCAATTGAATTGGAAACTTAATTGCTTTAATAACAAAAGCCATTGGGAAAAGAACTTGTTTTAGACCGATTGCATATAATCATAAAACATTAAATGCAAATGAAATTAAAGCAAACCCTATTGCATATAAGATAATTGTTTTTAATATTCAAAATTTATCACTTTTAAATAAAAAAACCATACTTCCTAAAAAACCATATAAAGCAAGATTAAAGGAAAAACCACTATGATATGTTCCACCAATATTTACCAAAGCCCCTAAAGCATCAGTAGCAAGACCACTCAATACACCCAAAAATGGTCCAAATAACATTCCAATCACAAAAATTAAAAAGTTACCTAATGCTAATTGAATTACTCCTCCTCCCATAAATGGAAACGGAATAGTATAAATAATGACATTTGTTAAAATAACAGATAATGCAATTAATAAACTTATAATTGTAATTGTTAAAATACTAATTTTTTTTCAATTTTTATAATCTAATAATACCCCGAGATAAAATAAAATAGCAATCCCTAAACAAGCACCAATATTTGTTAATATATATAGCATATTTTACATTTTACACCCTCTCTAAATAAAACTGATAAACCAACGGAATAAAATATAAAGACCCACAAACTAAAATATTTTTTGTTTTATTTCGTAATAATAATTTTTTCCAATTTTTAACTTTGTTCTGTATCTTAATATTATTAATGTCTCAGGACATTGGATGCTGAAATTCCGTAATATATAAATTATTGCCAAAATGTTCTTTCAATAAAGTTAAATTTTGCATATAATCTTTTTTTTGTGAAGAAGCATACAATACTAATACTTCATTTCGATTCAAATTATGTAACATTTCAAAAGTATGAATACAGGCACGAATTCCTTCTGGATTATGTGCTCCATCAATAATAAAATACGGATTTTTACTTAGTTGGGTAAAACGCCCTAAGACTGGGTTCACTTTAAAAAGCTCATAATTAATTTTAAACTTAAAAATTTTTAAAAACTTAATAACTAAGCCAACATTAAATTCTTGGTAATAATTAATTGCTTGTGGGTAAACTTCGCTTGTAATAATATTATCCGAATTATAATATTTTGCAATTAAATTAAAATGTTTTTTACAACTAGCACTAATAAAAAGTTGACAATTGTTTTTTGCAATTCCAACTTTATTTTGAATAATACTATCCAAAGTATTGCCTAATATCTCAGTATGTTCATAATCAATTGAAGTTAATAAAACAGCTAATTGATTATTAAAAACATTCGTTGCATCTAAACAACCACCAATTCCAGCTTCAATAATTGCAATATCAATTTTTTGCTCTAAAAAATATTTAATACAAATTAAAACTCAAATTTCAAAAAAAGTTAATTGATAAGTTTTAATTTCTTCTTTAATTTCTTTGATAATTCGTTTTAAATCACTATCACTAATCATCTTGCTATTAATTTTAATTCGTTCATTATGTTTTGAAAATGCTGGTGATGTAAAAAGACCTACCCGTTGATAATTTAACATTAACTGGCGGTGTAAGTAATTTGAAACCGATCCCTTTCCGTTTGTACCAACAACATTAATTACTTTAATTTTATTTTGTGCATCCGCATATTTTTCTGTTAATAATTTTGCCAAATTATATTTTTTTTGAAAAAACGTTGCCTTAAAAAATTGTTTTTTAACATCTATTGTAATCTTTTACTTTAATAAAGGTTTTAAATATTGCGCTGTATAACTAGTGCCACTTTTTAAAACAAGTTGTTCTGGTGTTCCTGTTGCAACAATCATACCACCACCAACGCCACCTTCTGGTCCTAAATCAATAATATAATCAGCCATTTTAATAACATCTAAATTATGTTCAATCGTAATAACAGTATCACCATTATCAACAATTTTATTCAAAACTACTAACAATCTTTTAACATCATCAACATGTAATCCCGTTGTTGGTTCATCTAATAAAAATAAAGTTTTTCCCGTTGTCCGTTTTAACAAGAAGGTTGATAACTTAACCCGTTGGGCTTCTCCACCAGACAATTCTGTTGCTGATTGACCTAATTTAATATAACCTAACCCAACCTCTTGCATTGTTCCTAACTTCTGACTAATTTTTGGTTGTGCCGCAAAAAAATCACAAGCTTGGTCAACTGTCATTTCTAAAACATCATAAATATTTTTATCTTTGAATTTAACTAATAATGTTTCATCATTATAACGTTTCCCTTCACAAACTTCACAAGAAACATAAACCGTTGGTAGAAAGTGCATTGAAATCTTAATAATTCCATCACCCTGACAATGTTCACAACGTCCACCTGGCACATTAAACGAAAAACGACCCTTCAAATACCCTCGTGCTTTAGCTTCATTTGTATTGGCAAATAAATCACGAATATCATCAAAAACTGATGTATAGGTTGCTGGATTACTCCGTGGTGTTTTCCCAATTGGATCTTGGGAAATATTAATTACTTTATCAATGTTATCAATCCCAACAATTTTATCATGTGCCCCTGGTCGTTCAGTTGCTAACCCTAAATTTTTCTTAATACCCTTTCATAAAATTTCATTCATTAAAGTTGATTTACCACTTCCTGAAACACCTGTTAAACAAACAAATTTATTTAAAGGAATTGTAACATTAATATTTTTTAAATTGTTTTCTCGTGCTCCTTTAATTTCTAATACTAAGCCATTACCACCACGCCGTGTTTTTGGCACATCAATTGCTAATTCACCAGTTAAATATTTACCAGTAATTGAATTTGGGTTTTGTTGAATATCATCAATACTTCCCGCAGCAACAACTTGCCCCCCATTAATTCCTGCACGTGGACCAATGTCAATAATATAATCACTAGCACGAATCGTATCTTCATCGTGCTCAACAACAATTAAAGTATTTCCTAAATCACGTAAACTTTTTAATGTTTCAATTAATTTATCATTATCTCGTTGGTGTAATCCAATTGAAGGTTCATCAAGAACATACAAAACCCCTGTTAATTGACTACCAATTTGCGTTGCTAATCGAATTCGTTGAGCTTCTCCACCTGATAATGTTGAAGCATTACGTGATAACGTTAAATAACCTAATCCAACACGACTTAAAAAATCCAAACGATTAACTAATTCATTAATAATTAATCGTGCAATTTCTTGTTGTGATTCTGTTAATTTTAATTTCAAAACTTCTTTTAATTCATCTTCAACAGATAAATCAGTAAATTCAGAAATACTAATATTATTAATCTTAACTGATAAAGGAATTTCATTTAATCGCTTTCCTAAACAAGTTCCACATTTTTTATCTGTCATAAATTGTTTATAATATTCACGTTGTGATTCACTTGATGTTTCCGTATAGCGACGTTCAATTAACTGCCCAATTCCTTCAATATAATCATATCCCCGCATAATGTTCCCACTAGCTGTTTTTAAATTATATTCAATTGGTTCATCACTACCACGAATCAAATATTCTAGTTGCTCTTTTGTCAAATCACTGACGGGTTGTTCTAACACAATATGATAATGATTAGCTAAAACTTTAAACTTTTGCCATTCAATATTTGTTGTATTAACAATATTTTTTAAATAAATAATTGCCCCTTGTAAAATTGATAATGAACGATTAGGTATCAATAAATATTCATCAACTTCTAATTTCACCCCCAATCCTTTACATTCACTACAAGCTCCTGAGGGTGAATTAAATGAAAATAATCGTGGTTCTAATTCCGGAATAACAAAACCACAAATACTACATGAATAATTAGTTGAAAAAAGCATTTCCTTTTTTTGATCAGCAAAATCAATTTTTACTAATGCATTACCATATTTTAACGCTACTTCAATTGCATCATGAATTCGACTTAATAAATCTGCTGATTCTTTATAAACCAAGCGGTCAATAATAATATCAATATTTTGTCGTTTATTTTTATCTAATTCAATTTCTTCATCTAAAGTTTTGATTTCATAATTAACCTTGACACGAATAAAACTTTCTTGTTTTAAACGTGCAAATAAATCTTTAAAACTACCTTTCTTATCACGAACTACTGGCGACAAAATCATAAATTTTTCACCTTCTGTTAAAAGTTGTTTTAAATTATTTATTATTTCTTTAACTGTTACTGATTTAATAACCCCATGACCATTAATACAATATGGTGTCCCAACGCGAGCATATAATAAACGTAAATAATCATAAATTTCAGTAACTGTTCCAACAGTACTGCGAGGATTATGACTAGTTGTTTTTTGATCAATAGAAATCGCTGGTGACAAACCTTCAATTGCATCAACATCAGGTTTTTCATTTCCACCTAAAAATTGGCGAGCATAACTTGATAGACTTTCAATATAACGGCGTCTTCCTTCTGCATAAATGGTATTAAAAGCTAATGATGATTTTCCGCTTCCTGATAAACCAGTAAAAACAACTAATTTATCTTTAGGTACCTTAACATCAATATTCTTTAAATTATTCTCTCGAGCGCCTTTAACAACGATTCAATCTTTTCCCATTCTCTCACCCTCTTAATTAGTTTTTTGTAAATTAGCATCATAAAATAATCTTATTTTTAAAAAAGAAAATTGTAAATTTTTAATATGTACAAATGATTAAATCTAAGTTTAAAAAATCTAACATTAACTGTCAAGATTAATAAAATTAGTTAAGTTCTGTCACAATTTGACTTACTTTGGTTTCAACAAAATAAGCATATTCTTTAATTAATTCTTCCTGTCTTTCTAAAAAGAATAAAATTTTCATGATTTTTTCTTTTAGATCTGAAACTTCTTCATCACTACTATAATTTTCAATAAAATAGATTTCAACTAATTGCTCTGCAATTTCTTCATCAGCAACCGATTGTTCATAATAATTATTGTAATTAGCTTCATTTAGAACTTCGCCAATAAAATCACGAAAAAGTTTATCATCATTAATTTTAGTTTTAATTTCTAATAATAATTCCTTTAATTCTGGTTTCATAACTTCCTCCTTTGTTTAAACTACTTATATTGTACTATATAAATTAATTATTTGTTTGAAGAAATAATTTGTTATATTGCTTCAAATATTTAGCACGATGTTCATTAATTGCAAGCAATTGCTTACTAATTAATGTTTCTTTCGTTAAAAATTCATTTTTTTCAATTTCAAATGGTTTTAAAATTAGAATTACAACATTTTGTAATCTTAATACTAATTATTGATTATCCAATAATTGAATAGCATTAGTTAATATTTTTTCATAATTAAAGCCTGCTAAAGAATCATTTACGGGGCAGATTAGTTTGGCGTTCCTTTTTAAAAGTAATCTTTGTAAACGCTCATATTAATCATCAAAATAATTTCGTTTAATATAAAACTCAACTTCTTTTTCAAAATCATTAGTATTTTTTGACTTTTTGCGACGAAAAATATTACGATGGTTACCAGTTGTATATCCTTTAGCAACTAAATTTGATAAATCCGTTGTTAAATCAATATTTTCTTCAACCTTTACTGTTACAATAAACAAAACTCGTACGACATAACCAATAAAAATTTGATTATTTTTGTCATTAAAATCATAATATTTTAAAATATCTAAGCAAGTCATAGTATCATTACGCAGTGATTCTGTTTGATAACGATGATATAGTTTAGTTAATTCATCAACTAAAACTTTAATATTACTATCCATCCTACCCCCGCTTCATGCTCCTATTATGATTTTACCATATCTGATGAAATTACAAATGGTAAATTAATATTATGTTCTTGCAAAAAGATAATTTTTTCTAACCGTGATAATTGCTTAAAAGCGGCTTCACGTTGCATTGCTGCAGAACGAGTTGCATATTCTTCACTATAAATTATTTTGACTGGTCGTCGTTTTGCTAAAGCGGTATATTTTGCCCCAATGCCCATATTATGTTCTTTTTCGCGCCGTCTTAAATCAACCGTATAACCAGCATAGAGTGTTTCATCAGCACAGAATAATACATAAAAATAATGTTTTTGCATCATATTGCTAAACCATCGTTTCAAAATCAAGCATTTTGTCAGCTCAATTAACATTAAAATTAATATCATGCGTTGTAATTAGAACTGTTCCATCAAAGGCTTGAATTGCTTCTAACAATGCTTCTTTGGCAAAAACATCAATATGGTTCGTTGGTTCATCTAAAATTAGTAAACTACATGGTTGTAAAGATAATGCCGATAACCGAACCTTTGTTTGTTCACCACCCGACAATTTTGTCATCTGATTTTGCATTAAAGTACTTTTAACGCCAAAGTTGGCTAAAATACTTCGAATTCGCCCTTCTTCCAACTCTGGATATAAGTTTTTTAAATATTCAATTGGTGTCATATCCATTAATTGTTCAATTTGATGAAAATACGCAATAACTACTCCATTACCAATTTTTAATGTTCCACCTAACTTAGGAATATTTCCTGCTAAAGTATTTAGAAAGATTGTTTTTCCAATTCCATTATATCCTCGCACAATACATTTTTCACCATCACGAATATCAAATGTTAATGGCTTAATTAAAGGAAACTGATATCCTATTGCTAATTGCTCTGCACTAATAATAGTCGTACTAGCTGGTCTCTTATATTTAAAAACAAATTTTAGTTTTGTTAATTCATGCCTTTTATCCATTACCTCAATTTTATCAATTTGTTTTTGCCGTGACTGGGCACTTCTTGCTGTTGAAGAACGCGCCTTATTTTTTTCGACATAAGTTTCCAATTTTTTAATTAGACGTTCTTGTCCTTTTTGTGCTTTATCATATTGTTCATTTTTTAATTCACTTAATGCTAAATATTGTTGATAATTACCAACATAGCGATTAATGCTTAAGTTTTCAATAGCATAAATCACTTTTGCTACTTTATTAATAAAATCAATATCATGCGAAACAACTAAAAACGCTTTTTCATAATTTTGTAAAAATTTGGCTAATCATTCAACTTGTTCTAAATCTAAAAAGTTAGTTGGTTCATCTAATAACAAAAAATCATTTTCTGATAATAATAACTTTGCTAGGATAACTTTTCATCGTTGACCACCCGATAATTCGGATAATTTAACATTCAATTTTTCTGGATCAATTCCTAAACCATCAACTAAACTACGAATTTCCTTATCAATTGTTTCAAAACCATTTTGATCTAAGTGTTCTTGTAATTTCAGTGCTTTGACAAGTTCATCTTCATCATAATTAAGACTCATTTTTTCATAAATTGCGTGAATTTTTTCCTCAATTTCAAATAAATGTTGATATGTTAATTTTAAAAATTGATCAACTGTTAATGTTCCATCTAAATCTTGGTGTTGGTCTAAATAACCAATTTTTACTCTTGGATGCAACTCAATGTTTGCTTCATCAGGAGTAAGTTTTCCATAAATAATACTTAATAATGTTGTTTTCCCTGTTCCATTTGCTCCAATTAAAGCTAAATGTTCACCTTTATTAATTCGAATTGCTGAATTTTTATATAAAACTTTCCCACCGTTAGCATGAATTAAATTTTCAATATTAATTAAACTCATTTTAACCTCAATCATTTATTCCAAGACATAATTATATCTTATTTTAAGAAAAATAAAAAGAAGTTAAATAGAGTGCACCCCAAAAAGTAAGTATTAGTAAAAAAGGTTTATAAACTTTTATTTATTATATCCTTTTCTTTGCGGCTTGAATATCATTTATTTCATTTTTTAACATCATTAATATATTCATCATGCGATAAGTAAATATTGTTATGAATTGTTGCTTTTTTTAATAAAGAATGAAAACTTTCAATAACAATATTATCAGCACAATGATAATTTTTACCC
>NZ_RCOO01000292.1:0-973 GCF_003987485.1 Spiroplasma endosymbiont of Megaselia nigra | reverse complement strand
AGTTCAAAAAATACCACGCGTAAATGAAAAAAATGCTAATAAATGATTGTCTGAATATGGATTAAATATTGATAAAATAAGCAAAATTAATACTAATGAATGATATAACATTATGACCAATCTTCATAAAAAAGGTTTTGGTAAAAACCTACTATTAAATGCCAGTTTAATGCGGGGCAGTAAAATATATAATAATAAATTATTAAATATTTTGCATCAAACACCAATTAAATTAAATAAAGCATTAAATTATTTAAACCCAAATTTTTATATTCAAAAAGTAACTAAAAAATTATTATCCCCAATTGAAAAACAAATAATTACGATTAAACAAAAAGTAATTAATAAAATTACTGAGCAAAATAAAAAAATATTGTCTAAATTTGAAACTAAGGCTATTAAAAAAGGCCAATTATTACCTTTTGCTTATGGTTCTGATGTTTTTTTAGCAGTAAAAATTGTTCCTTTATCAGTTGCGGGTGAAGTTGCTTTAACAATATATTATAAGAACCCAAAATATGTCCCTATTGTAGTTATGACAACTTTAATCAAAGCAGAACAATTTGTTTCGGCTCCTGAACCGTTTAAATTTTATATGAACAGTGGGTGGTTTATTGGTTGGGGATTTAAAAAAACAAGTTTGTTTAATTTAGTTTCTTTTGCTCCAGTTGCTTATCAGCAAATAGTAAAAGATAGTTTTAAAATATATCGAATAATTGCTAAGGTATTAAAGTTGCAAGAACAATTTAAAAATAACTTTAATAAAGACAAATTGTTAAAAACCTTGGAAGAAAGTGCTGTTACTAGTTTGTTAGGTAGTGGCGTAGCATTTCAAACATATAAACAACTTAGAACAAAGCAAAATTTAAGCAAGACAATTAAAACAAAAACACTATTAAATAGTAAAAAGTTTATTTTAAAGAAAATATATTCTAAAAAAAGTAAATGATAAGGAGATGATTAAATGTTAAAT
>NZ_RCOO01000291.1:0-975 GCF_003987485.1 Spiroplasma endosymbiont of Megaselia nigra | reverse complement strand
TAATAAAAATGGTAAAGGTGCATATTTTATTTTTGCTAATAATTCAAAACTTAATTTTATTACTATTGATTTTTACAATGACCAGTATGATGAATTAGGCAATTTAGTATCTTGTACTTTTGATTATGACCCTTATATTAAAAATGAACAGAGTATTTTTATTACTGAAAAATTAGAAATTGATGCTGTAACTAAACAAGTAAAAGTTATTAGAAAGTTAAAAACACGATTATACAGTACTATTACCGACTTATATATTGATGATGCAAAATGAAATAACTATACAACATTACAAAGAGAAGAAATATTACCACTTAATTTTATACCGATTGAAATTATTCCTAATAACCCTAATTTTGAACCTTCTGCTCGTTATGGTAAACAATTTGCCAGTATTTTAGATATTATTGCTGAAAAGATAATGTTAGACCCATTATTAAATAGTGGTAAATTTACCATTAATACTAATGGAGTTACTGGAGTTGTTGACCAAGAAATTAGTAAAATGTTGGCATCATTTATTGAAAATGACTTGTTATTAGTTGAAGGAGACCCTGATAGTAATTTTCAACCAGTAGACTATATTGCTGGTAATTTTAAAGGTGAACAATTAACCAAAATATATGATTAATTATTAATTAATTACTATAAAATAAATCGCCATCATGTTCCTGCTATCGCTAAGGGGGCCCAACAAACTCAGGCGGAAGTTGCTGGTGTAAATATTCAAACAAACGCATCATATGAACAAATGATATATATTAGAGAAATTAAATTAACTGAATTCGTTATGAAGTTAATTAAATATGATAATGCGATTTTAAACAGTAGAACATTTAATATTAAAAATATTGATGAATTAATTGTTGATGTTCACTTACCAGTAAATGCTACTTTAAACAGACAATTAAAAAATAACGGAACTATTATCAATACACCTAATGAAGAAGGAGAACAAGAATAATGTTAAAACCA
>NZ_RCOO01000290.1:0-977 GCF_003987485.1 Spiroplasma endosymbiont of Megaselia nigra | reverse complement strand
AATATCTTTATGAGTTCAATTATAAGTCGGAATAGGGTCTTTTTTAAATCAATTTCAAGGTAAGGCACCCTTTAATCAAGTTGTTTTATCTTGTTTCATTAATTAAAAATCCTTTCTAAATTACTTTTTTTCTTTGAATAAAAATGTCATATAATTTAGTATTTTCATTTGTAAAATTATGTAGTCTAGTTATCCCATTGGTTGATAATTCCATACAATAAATGGTTTCTAAAGAGGGGTTTTTTCCAAAAGCGACACCATTTATATGTGGTTTAGTAAATTTAGGTTTAGTAATTAATGGTCCATAAGAATATTCATCGCTATCAACTCAAATTGCATAAATATAATTATCTTTATCAAAATTTTTAATTTGATACTCAACAGTTGGATTAAAATCACTAGTATCTACTACTTCTCACTTACTTCCACCACTAATATATATATCACCATTACCTAATAATGAATTACCATTAATAGTTTTAATATTTGTCCCACTTACTAATTTATTTTGTTTAGTATTAATATCTTGTGAAGTTTTTACAATATATTTATTGTTTTCTTTATCAATATATTTTTTATCCAAATCACTATCTTTAATAACATCTGATGGAATTTCACCACTTTGTTTTGCTTTTCAGACATTATTTTCATAATAAATCGTATCATTATCAAAGGGAACTATTAATTTAATATACTCATTATAATCAATTTTAGAAAAGTCATTAATAGTAGGATAAGTAATATTTATTGAATTATCTGTTTGTAATTGTTCTTTTAATCAAAATAATAATGTTGGATAAAAAGTTTTTTTACTAATATGTTTATATTCTTCTTCTCATGAATGAGCATAATTATCTAAACTATAATTATAAGGTCTAGATACTGTTTTACTAGATATAATATCAATTATTTCACCTGCTAATTTTAAAGCATTTTTAACATCACGAGTAATATTTTCATTTGCCTCAGGATCATTA
>NZ_RCOO01000289.1:0-978 GCF_003987485.1 Spiroplasma endosymbiont of Megaselia nigra | reverse complement strand
ACCAATAATTACATATGCAGGTCAACCAATTCCTAATTTAGTTGGTCCTATAAAACAAATAATAATTCCTGCAATAAAAAACAATGATGAAACTCCAAAGATTTTCAAAAACATAATTACATCTTTAACTTATATTTTTGGCATAAAATCACTTCCTTTCTAATTTATTAATTAATATTTTTTTCTTCAAATAAACAATGTTCCTATTGGTGAATTTTTATCAGTTTTATCTTTAACATTAACAATTCCATTAACAGTAATCTCTAAACTATAACCACCAACAAATGATGTACTAATATTGTTATTAAAATAATCAAATGTTTCTATTACTCCAGAATAAGGTCAATTAAAGGGGGAACCAGAAATTTTGTAAATATAATTTATTCTATTAAGATCTTTAATTTGATAATCTTGACTATTTACTACAAAATCACTAGTATCAACAACTTGTCATATACAAGAATTGTATACTGCTTTTGCAGTTGGTACTTCTTCATTTGTTGATTTATCATTAATAGATTTTGTTATTGGTACTTGAATATTGTTTTGTATTGCTCTGACTGCTTTTGTAAAATTTGGTGCTGTTTCTGCAGTTGGATTTGCAATTTTTAAATCATTTGTCAAAATATTAATTGATTGAATTTGATTTTTGCTTTCAATAGTACTGTCAGCAATTAAATTTTTTAATTCTAAGTTTGTATCTTTATTAACAACATCTTGTTTTTTATTTATTTTATTGTCTAAAATATTATCTTCTTTAATTCTTTCATTTTTTTCTTCATTTATTAAATTATCTATTTTTTTATCTAATTTGTCATCGGTTTTTATTCTTTCTGTTTTTTCTTTTTCTATTAAAGCATCAACTTCTAATTGTGTATAATATGCTTCTAAATCTATCATTGTTAAATCAATACCTTCTTCTTGAAAAGTACGAAACATTTTCTTTAAAGTTGTTAAATTAGCCAATGATTTTGCATA
>NZ_RCOO01000047.1:0-8329 GCF_003987485.1 Spiroplasma endosymbiont of Megaselia nigra | reverse complement strand
AGTTTTCATTCTTTATTAAAAAAAGCAACAATTCATAACAATATTTACTTATCGCATGACGAATATATTAATGATGTTAAAAAATGAAATAAATGATATTCAAGCCGCAAAGAAAAGGATATAATAAATAAAAGTTTATAAACCTTTTTACTAATACTTACTTTTTGGGGTGCACTCTATAAATAAAATTTTGTCCTATTTAATGGGCACACTCCCTAATAAAAATTATTTTCTCATAAGAGATTTAATTGTTCCATCTACTATTGATTTTAAAGTTAATTCATAAATTATAGTATCATTTTGCTGATGAGGAACAACTAATATAATTTCATATTCAATTCTATTATCTATAATTCGATCACCGACTTGATAAATAGATTTTATTTCAAGGGAATTATTTTGTTCATTATCGGTATAATCATAATTATTTAGATTAAAGCCAACCTTCTCACGAAATGTTTGATTTTCTATTATTGTTAGGTCATCAAATTTTAGCGAAAAAGTATTAATTTCTTCATTATTTTGTTCTTCATCTTCAATTTTATCTTGTTCTAATTCAGTTTGAATTTTTTTTCGACCAAAAATTGCACTTAATGAAAGTTTCTTTTCATTTTTTGATTCAGATAACATTCCTGTTGACAAAAATTGTTGCGTTGGAAAATTATTAACAAAATTTTCATCACGTTTTGGCATAATATACTCTGTCGGATTAACTAAACTCTTTGGGCGTTCAATACCACTAGTTATTTGTTCTAATTCATCTTGATTAATAATGTTTGAATTTTGATGCCGTGATGTTTGCTTTGCTTGAATAAGGTCTAAATCTTGGCTTTGATAATCAACTGGATTATCGTTCATTTGAGTCAAAGTTGGAGCAACTGGTTTTGGCGTAATTATTCCAGTAATTTTTTTTAATGTCTTAACATCTTTATGCAATTTAATTAAATATTCTTGAATTTGATTCATATTTGTTTTTAAATCATCTAAGAGTTGCCCATCATTATTACCCGATGAACTTTCTGATTTTAATGTTGGTATTTTTTGTTTTAATAAAAACACTAAAATACTAATAAAAAAACCTAAAACACAAACTGGAATCATTACTACTAAGAAAAAATAACCAATTTGATATAAAAGAATAACATTTGCGGCAAAAACTTCGCCAGCAGCATTTTTAATTTGCATTGTAAAAATAAAATTAAAACCATATTGTATGATAAAAAACACGTATGGAAAATTTTGAACACCTTTTTCAACACCAAAACCACTAGTACCAACTAATCCTAATTAATGATTATTCGAAAGAATATAATAAATTTCTTTACCGGCAATAATAATTAGTAACAATGATAATAATATAAACAAAAGCATGAAAATAAAAAAGATAAGAATAAAAATTTGTGTTTTTGTTAATTTTGTTTTCATTAGCTTAAATTAAAATTAATTCACGTTTTGCTTCTGTTAAAAGATGAAATCCATTTTCGGTGACTAAAATATCATCTTCAATGCGAACACCACCTAAATCAGGAATATAAATTCCTGGCTCAACAGTAATAACCATTCCTGGTTCTAATAAGACATCGCAAAATGGTGATACGCGAGGAAATTCATGGATTTCAATCCCAACCCCATGCCCTGTTGAATGTGTAAAATATTCGCCATAACCTTTACTTATGATATAATCACGACAAATTTTATCAATCATTGCTGTTGTAACGCCCGGTTTAATTGCATGAATTCCTAAACTTTGTGCTTCATAAACAACATCATAAATTTCTAACATTTTAGATGATGGTGTTCCTAACCCAATTGTTCGTGTTGTATCAGAACAATAACCATTATAAATACAACCAAAATCAATTGTAATTAATTCATTATTCGCAATTTTTTTATCAGTTGCACGTCCATGTGGCAATGCTCCTCGTAATCCAGAAGCAACAATTGTATCAAAACTAGGTTTATCAGCACCAGCTTCAACAAAACTATTAATAATAATTTGTTCAACTTGGCGTTCTGTCATTCCAACTTTAATTTTGTTAATAACATTATTAATTGCAATATCACCAATTGCACATGCTTGCTTTAAAGCTTCAATCTCAGAATTTGTTTTAATTGCTCGTAATTCTGAGAAATCAACTGGTTTTAAAGTAACGGATGATAAATTTGTTGTTAAATTTTGATAAGTCAAATATGTTAAGTAATCACTTTCAAAAGCTAAAGTTTTGACCTTGTTTTTAACCAAATCAATTTGCAACATTCCAAAAAAGCCACCAGGATGATTGGTTGTCATTTCAATAACATTTGTAACATTTTTTGCTTCCTTCTTACCAGCAGTAATATATCGTCCATCTAAATACAAGATTGATTCAGTTTTTGTGAATAACAAATAACCTTCGGAAGAAGCAAATTCAGATAGTCAAAAACGGTTAACGGTTGAATGAAATAAAATCCCATCAACCTGATATTTTTCTAACAATTGCTCTAATTTTGCTTTTTTATCTAATTTTACTTTAACATATTCCATTAGCATTATTCTCCTTTTCTTCTCTATAAATTTAACTCTTATTTTTTCATAATACAAGGATATTTCTTAATTAATTAAGTTTCTTAAAATTTCTTCAAGATTATTCATCTCTTTTTTAATTAAACCATTTTCATAACCATAATGTGAAATTGTTGCATTATGATTAATTAATAAATCAATAATCTTCGCATATAAACCAGTTTCTTTGATAACTTCTTCAAAAATAATAATTTGTTGATATTTTTCCATATTAATTTGTTTTATCATTTCTCTATCAACTGGATTAATAAAGCGAGCATTAATAACATTAATTTTTTTTGTTTCTAATTTTGTGATAACTGTTTTTGCTTTAATTACATTATTCCCATATGTGATTAATAAAATTCGCGCTTTAGGATTTTTAATAACATATTCTCATTGTCCAACTGAGAATGGTACTGACAAAACTTGCTGCGTAATTCCCCCTTTTGGATAACGAATAAAAAAAGGATCTTTTTTATTAATTAAAGCTAACTTTAATAACTGATCAAACTCACCACTAGTTGCTGGTTGACTAATAATTGGTAAATCACCCATACTATTTAAAAACCCAATATCATAAATTCCATGGTGACTACCCCCATCCGCAAGTGCTAAACTAGCTCGGTCAATTAAAAAAACAACTGGCAAATGATTACGAACAACATCATGTAAAATTTGATCATAAGTTCGTTGCAAAAAACTAGCATACATATTCACAATTACTTTTTGATGGTCTAAAGCAAAACCAGCAGCTAAGGTCACAGCGTGTTCTTCTGCTAAACCAACATCCAAACAATATTGAGAATTTTGAAGCATAAATTCTTCTAAATGAACTGAAGCTTGCATTGCAGAAGAAATAAAATAAAATTTTTCTGATGCTGTTTGAAATACTTTTTCCAATGTTTTTGCAACATAATAACTTCATTCATTATGTTTATTATCAGTTAAACTATAAGAATGATATTTCTCTTGTTCTGCTTGGGTTAACCCATAACCATAACCTTTTTTTGTTTTAAGGTGCAGAACAACACTTGCATTTCGTTTTTTTGCTTGACGAAGACTTTTTGCTAATTTACGAAAATTATGGCCATCCACTGTCCCAATATAATCTAAATTAAAACCATCAAATAACCCTGGAATTGCAAAACTACGAATAATTTTTTCAACTAATAGGTGGCCTAATCATAATAATGTTAATGGGGGAATATAACGTAAAACTTTTGCAACTTTACTAGCACTACGATATAGTCATCCAGTTCGAACTTTACTAACTGTTGTATGTAAAATATTAACATTTTTAGAAATACTCATTCCATTATCATTTAAAATAACAATAATTTTATTGGAAATTGTTCCCAAATAAGTTAAAGCTTCTAAAGTTAAGCCATTAGTAAATGCTGCATCCCCGATCACACAAATAATATTATTATATTTTTGATTATAACTATAAGCAATTGCTGTAGATAAACCAGTTCCCGCATGGCCATTAGAAAGATGATCATATTTACTTTCGTTAATATGTTGAAAAGCCGCTAAGCCATCAGGTAAGCGAATCGTTGAAAAATGTGCTTTACGATCAGTTAAAATTTTATAAGCATAAGTTTGATGACCAGTATCAAAAATAATCAAATCATTATTGTCAATGTCAAAAGTTTTTAATAAACTAATTGTTAATTCAACTGCCCCTAAATTACTAGCTAAATGTCCCCCATTTTTGGTAACTGTTTCAATAATAAGACGACGAACATCCGTTGCTAATTCAATTAAAGCTTTTGTTTTTAAATTTTTTAAATCAGTATGATGCTGATAATCTTGTAATTTCATCTTTTAACCCCACTTAATACTTTTGTAAAAAGTAATTAATTTGTTGAACAAAATTATTGAAATATAATGGTGTAATTTTTCCAATCAAATAATGACAGTAAGCTGTTACATCTAATTTTATTTTATAAATTTCAACATTACTACTATCCTTTAATAACTTTCTCATTACTGTTAAATTAATTAAAAAAACAAGATAATAACCATAATTAAAATATAATTCATGATTTGGAAGCTTAACAAAAGGTTGATAAAAAACATTAGCAATAAAATTATAAAGTAAATTAAAATTATAATACATCTTAATTTTTGAATTTGTAATGTCATTATTTGCAAAAATTATTTCCTCATAATTATCATCGAGGTAATTAACAAAAATTTTGCTTTTTAATTCCTTAATTACTTTTAAAATTTGTTCTTGTTCACGTTTTACACCGGTATGACGAATATATTGAATATGATAATAAATTAAAACTAATTTAATTAAAATAATACTATCAAAATATTCTTGCTCATCTAAATTATTTAATCGTAATAAATAAACAAAATTTTTAATTAAAATATCTTTTTCATCAAAAGTTTTAAAATCTTTTAAAATCACCCGACTTAATTTTAACTCATGCAATTTTTTCCAAATTTTAATATTATTTTTTTTAACTCAGCCACTACGTTCAAAAATTTGCCCTGCCATAATAAATTATTCTTCATCAACTTTAAAATCAGTTGGGTTATTATCCTTAACAATTTTAGTGACTTTATCTTTAATATCTTGTAATTTAGTTTCCGCTAATTTTGTTAATTTAATGCCCGTTTCAAAAGCATCAATTGCTTGATCTAATGGCAATTGATTATTTTCTAAATCATTAACAATTTGCTTTAATTGTTCTAAAATTTGTTCAAATGATTTATTATTTGTCATTTTTTTCACCATCCTTATTAATTGCTTGTACAATTGATTGAATAATTCCATCTTGCACACGTGTCATTATTATATCATTATTCTGAACATCATTGGTTACTGATATCACATTTTTATTTTCATTGTAAGTAATACTATAACCACGAGTTAATGTTTTTAAAGGACTTAATAAGTCTAATTTACTTATTAAATTATTTTTATTATGTTCAATTGTTAAAATTTGTTGTTGAATTGTTCTTACTAATTTTTGATAATAATTTTGAATCATATTTTTATTTGCTATAAAGAATGTTTCTTGTAAAACATTAAACTGCTTTAATAATAATTGATAAGAATGCTCAGATTGTGTATATAATGCTTGGGGTTTTGTTAAAACATAACTATTTTTTAATTCGCTTAGTTTATCTTGCATCTTATCAACTTTGCCTTTAATAAGATTAATTAAATGACGGCGTTGTTGTTGCAAATAATTAACTAATTCTTTCTGATCAGGTGTTGCTAATTCAGCCGCCGCCGTTGGTGTCGGTGCTCGTAAATCACTAACAAAATCAGCTAAAGTAAAATCAATTTCATGACCAACAGCTGAAATAACTGGGATAGTTGCTTGATAAATTGCTTCAACAACTTCAAGTTCATTAAAAGCTCATAAATCTTCAATACTGCCCCCACCACGACCAACAATTAATGTATCAAGCTGCGGAGTAAATGCCTGTGCTGCCTTAATTTTTGCTCGAATATCATGTTTTGCGTCACTTCCTTGCACTAAACTTGGAAATAAATAAATGTTTGCTTGGGGAAAACGGCGATGAATTGTAGTAATAATATCACGAATGGCAGCACCAGTTGGAGCTGTTATTACACCAATATTATTTGGAAAACGTGGAATTGGTTTTTTTAAAGATTGATCAAACCAACCTTTTTTACTTAATTCTTGTTTTAAGGCTTCATATTTTAAAAACAAAGTACCAACACCTTGTAAAGATAAAGTAACTACTTGTAAACTATATGTTCCTTGCGGCTCATATACCTTAATAGAACCTGTTGCAATAATTTTTAAACCTTCTTTTAATTTAAATTGTAAGTTTTTTGCATTAAACGCAAACATAATTGCCCGAATTTGGGCTTTTTCATCTTTGATTGTAAAATAAACATGTCCTGAAGAGTGATTTGTAATATTAGAAATTTCTCCTTGTAGAGAAATATTAATTAAATTTGGTTCTTGTTCAATTATTGTTTTTAAATAATAATTAATTTCACTAACTGTATAAATATTTTTACTCATTTTTCTCTCCATTATCAATATCTTCCAATTAATAATATCATTGAAACAATAAAATAATTAAAAAATAAATGTTATTAAAGTAACAACATTTCTTTTTTTTTCAAAAGCAATTAAAGTGTTAATTTTTCTTTTACATCTTTTCGATAAATAAAATAATATAAAAATGGTAAGAAAATTCCTCCACTTAAGAAATTTCCAATTAAAGTTGGTAATTGAACATTGTAAGCAAATTTTCCAAAATCTGCTCAACCACCACTTGTTCCAAAAATTTTTAAAAATGGTTGTAAAAATCATAAATATGAATTAGCAACTACATGCGAAAATCCAGAAATTGCAAAAGCCATAATAATTAAATTTACAACAAAGAATTTAGCAACAGATGATTTAGTTGTATGTGCAGCATAAATCGAACCAGCAACTAAAAAGTTACATAAAATGGCACTCCCAAAGTTTTCTCATCATTTGTGTTCTAATTTTCCATTAATTAAGATTACCGCATTATTATAAAAATCAGTTTTAGAACCAGGCGTATGATTTAAAAAACCAACTCACGCTGTTAAACCAGCCATCACTAAACAACCTAGGAAATTACCACTTAAAACAATAAATAAATTACTAACAAATCTTCCAACATTTAATTGTTTTTTAAAAACAACAATTAATGCTAAAGAATTTGATGTAAACATTTCTCCCCCAAGAAAAACAATCATTGTAATTGCAACAGTAAAGACAAGACCAAATACTAAACTTTTTAAACCAATTGGGATATTATCTCAATTTCCCCTTGTTGCCGTAATTGCAGCAATATAACCAAATCCAATAAATAAACCAGATGCTAAACCCATTAAAAAGGTTTTATAAAATGGACTATTTCCTTTTTTTAACGCATACTTATAAATATTTACAAAACTATCCTCATTGCTATAAATATCGGAATTATCTACTTTTTCTTCTTTTTTAATTTCGTCCCTCATTTTTTCTCCTCTTTTTCACATTTTATTTCTCTATAAATAATGCTTTATTATTCTATCATAAAAAATAAAAACCTAAATATAATCTAAACTTAAAATAATTAATAACCAGTATTTTTAAATAAGAAACTTTTTAATGTCATTTATCTGACAATAATTGTTTTTATCATCCACCATATCAAACAAGACCCGAAATTTTTAATATATAAAAATTCGGTAAGACAAAAAAGTAAATCACATAAATCCTTCTTATTTTCTTACAAATCGTTTTTTTATTACCCTAAGGCAAATGTTTTACAATTTCATTATAAAAAAATTGATATAATTTACCTGTTAAGGTAATGAATGATAAATTTTACAACTTAGAAAGGGTAAAAAAATATGTTATTTTTAACAAATATAACAAAATCACAAGAAATTTGAAACAAAATTATTTCAATTGGAATGCCATCAACAATTGCTGTTATTGTAATTATTTTATTATGTTTAATTATTAAATATCTTAAAATTAAACGAATTATTTATACAATTATTTTATTAGTAATTATTGCTTTAATTTGTATTGCAATTTGATATTTTAAAGATGATATCTTAGGAATTGTTTCAAAATATATTAAAATTGAGAACATAAAAACATTATAAAGCTAATAAAATAAAAATAAATTTATAAAAAGACTGATTGAAAATTATAGTGCACCCCAAAAAGTAAGTATTAGTAAAAAAGGTTTATAAACTTTTATTTATTATATCCTTTTCTTTGCGGCTTGAATATCATTTATTTCATTTTTTAA
>NZ_RCOO01000288.1:0-985 GCF_003987485.1 Spiroplasma endosymbiont of Megaselia nigra | reverse complement strand
TTATTTTTGGTACCTAGCCCAAGTGTATTAAATATCAAATCTTTTCATTTTTATCCTAGTTAGTAAAGTTTTAGAAAAGAAAAAACTATAAACAATTTTTTTTATAGTAATATAATATTTATGTAATTATATATTTTTAATAAAAATTAGTGATAGTAATTTATCGTCAAATAAATTACTATCGTGGAAACACTAGCGGAAACTAGCGTTTCCACAGACAATTTTAACATATTTCTTGGTGGTATTTTTGTGATACTACTTTGAAATATGTTGGAAATTGCTTGTGGGAATAGTGCGGTGGTGCTATTCTCTTTTTTTGTTAAAAAGAGAATTCAGAAAGGAAACACAGTAATGAAAAAACTTTTAAGTCTATTAACAATATTAACCTTGACAGCGAGCATACCCGCACCGTTGCTTGCTAACACAACACTAACTCGTGTAAAACGCGATGTTAGTACATTGTCATCTAACTCAAACAACGATTATGTACCATTAAAAAAAATTAATGGTATTGGAAAGAGTATTTTTTATCCTGCAATTGATAGTAAAGATAATGTTTATTTTGTGTTGAGTGATAAGTTATTTGTTTTGAAACACAGGGAAACAACACCAACAAAAATAAATGGAATAAAAGATAATATTCAATCACTTGCTGTTGATAACAAAGATAACCTTTTTATTGCAACAAACAAGGGTTTATATAACTTAGTTTATGGTTCAGACACACCAGCAAAAATAAATAGAGTAAATGATAATATGTTTTCACTTGCTGTTGATAACAACGACAACATTTATTATATTAAATCTAATATGGAAGTGACATTTGTGTTGAAACAGGGTGCAACAACACCAACCAAAATTGATGGTATTGATGCCCTTATTTCTGTTTCTTCACTTGCAATTGATAGTTCAAACAACATTTATTTTGGAACATCTAGTGGTGCGTTTGTTTTGAAACACAGGGAAACAACACCGACAAAAATAG
>NZ_RCOO01000046.1:0-8347 GCF_003987485.1 Spiroplasma endosymbiont of Megaselia nigra | reverse complement strand
TTTTTGAGCAATAAAACTTATCTTATTATTTTTAACTTCTTGTACTATCATTTTTCTAAAATCTGCTGTATATTTATTAAATTTTTGTCCTTTTCTTGCCATATAAAAATGCACCTCCTCTAAAAGTTTAGTAAAGTTCTTTTTTAATTTTACTTACTTTTTGGGGTGCAGTCTACCCTTTTTACTAATACTTACTTTTTGGGGTGCACTCTATCGCATTTAAGAAAACATTATATGCTAAATAAACAATTGCAAATGCAATAAACCTATGAATAACTAAATTTTTTCAATTGTTAAATCTTCGCCCTTCATCTGACACACAACTCACAACCACCACCGGAGATATCACATAAAGCACAAACAATTAAAATGTTCGCCAAAACAATAATAAATTTATCAACAACAAAATATAAATCATAAATGTTTCAGAAAACAAACATATTAAATAATTAAAGTGAACACTATCATCAAACGTTCAACTTGCGGGAACATAATCAAAGTCGTGCATACCATTATCAAACGACGAATTAAATATAAACAACCCAATATCTTTGGTACTTAAATAACCATTATTAATAATAGTTTGAGTAATTGTATTAATCACATAATTAAAAAAGATAAAAGCAACCGGAATTGCTGGAATTGCTATTACAGCCAAAAATAAATTAAGTCATACTTTTTTAAATTTTTGACCCTTATCCTTGACATGCGCCATCATAATCTCAATCAACCGAATTGACACACATAACATTGCTAGGGCAATTGCAATGCCAATACAAACTCAAAATGCCGCTGGTATCCCCATTCAACTATTCTCAGTACCAAACAACAACTTATCCGTTAACTTACCAGCCCCCATAAAATAAATCACTTCTTGCATTTGACCCAACAACCACAAAATCGGACGAATAAAAAACAAATACAATATCGCCGAAACCGCTTGCAACACGTTCTCCATAAAACCACCAGTACCACCCATTGGTGTTGGCGTTGTTTCTATAGCGGCAGTTGACATTGAATTATTGACAACATCAGTATTAAAACTATCGGGGTTAAAAAAATTTCACACTGCAAAAACAACCGTAAAAAGGATTAATAAAAATAGCATTGTTGGTAAAAAGGCAATGCCAATAATTAATGCTATTTTTTTAATAATTTTATTAACTGTTGTTGAAATTGAACTTACACCACTATTTATCTGTTTTGATTTTTTTGATTTCAGATTGAAATTAAATCAATCATTTTTCTTTTTTTTTAAACGCATTTATTTTATCCAAAATAAGCAATAATGCTATCTTTAAATATCAAAACAAAGGTTGGCGTTATTACCACTCCAACTAAACATAAAAACGTTTATCCAACACGTTTGATTGTTTCTTTACGCTCCATACTATTTTTATCCCCAGTACCACTAATAAAATAAACTGACAAATAAATAATTGCCACCGCAAACGCTACCACAACCAACGAGGCACTACCACAGTTAATAATTTTTTCTACTAACTGCTGTGTTGCATTCATCTACAGCCCCACCTTTCTGTTCTTCATCATCTCTTTTATTTTGTAATTCTTCCTTACTATCAACGGGTGGTTTGAAATGAAACTTAATTCCCAACACTAAACCACAAATAACACCAATAATGCAAGAACCACAAAATATAACTAAAAATATTGTCCCCACAACACTATTGATTAAAAAATTAAGAATTATGCCCATCATCAGTTTTTCCCCCACTTTCTTGCTCTGCTTTTGCTTCCGCTTCTTCTTTTGCTAACTGTGCTCTACGCTCTACTTCTTTTTTATCACTAAGCACATTCCGAATTTTCGTTCTTCAAGGACGCAACCAATATCTTCACAACAACATCCCCACAAGACCAAGACCCGCAAGCACAGCAACCACTATCCCCAGTATTTTTCAAAACGATTTTGTTTTTTCACTGTCCGGCGTCGGGGTTGGTGTTGGTTGGTATTTTTGCTGAACTAGAATTGTTTTGATAGCAAAACTCAACAGTTTTGTACTACCACTAACTGATTGAACTTTAATATCTTTGCTGGTCGTTCAATCACCAGCAACAAGGGGATCAACACTGATAACATAGTCGGTGTTTTCTACAACATTTGGAACATACTTTTCAACTTGCGCTTTTACACTAACAAGTATTTTTGTTTTATAGTTATCAATTTCATCTTGGCTAACATTTTTAATGTTATCAACAACAAAGTTATCTAACTTTAAATCTAAATGAGCTAAGCTTTGTTTTCAAATTTTCGATAACTCAGATAACTTATTTAATTGACTAGAACTATAACCACGGATATTTTTATATCCATTATCTTCTGCTCACTGTTCAAAGTTTTTACCTTTATCAGTGTTCCAGTATGCTTCTTTTGTTTTATCCTTATAAACTTGTAAATAAATAGTATTTGTTTGTCCTAGTTCATTTTTTAACTCAATTAAGTATTTTCCTTTCACCGCACCAAGTTGTGACCCATCAAGTTTAATCCCACTTGTTGGGTCAATGGGGATTGATTGTGATGTTTTATTTCACTTATCATCACAACCATAGACAATACCAGTTATGACACTACTTGGTGTTGGTTTAACCATTGTTATAACACTTTCACTATTTGCATAGTAAAATGTATCAACTTTATTTGTCATTTTACTACTGTCAAGTTGTGCCAAATAATCTTTATCAACTATCGCACTGCTTACGGTTGGTTTTAATTCAATTTTTAAATCAACCACCGTTGCTGGAACAACATTGTATTTAACATCAACCGATCCAGCATAACTTTTACTACCTGATTTTGCTGATAAAGTTGCAGAATGATTATCTTTTTTTGTTATTTCAATTTGCGAAAAATCATCAATAATTTCACTATTTGCTTTATTTACTGCTAAGAAAATAGTGTCATCTTTATTATCAATGATATTTCCTAAATCAGTGATTTTGATTAAATCACTTAGATTTTGTTGCGCTGGTGGCATTGGTGGGTCAATTTTTGCCAACATTGACACAATAATATCTTCACTTGTGTATTTTGTCCCATTAATATTGTATTTAATAACTAATTTGTGATCTTTGGCAGTGGTTTCGGGTTTAACATTGATTTTCCATTGTTTACTTGTTTGTGGTTGTAAAGAACCATCCCAATAAACTTCTTCAACATTTGGGTTATTGATATTGATGTTTGTTTCACCATCAACTGTCAAACGCATTCCAGCGTTAGACCAAGTCGCCGTTTTAGAACCATCAGCAAGTGAAAACAAAATTCCTTGTTGAAATTGAGTTTTATCAATATTTCAATTAATAATATTCCCATTACTATCTATTTCGGGTGTTTGGGGCTCATTTAAACCATCTCAACAATAAACCGATTTAAAATATGTACCATTATCTTTATTTCAACTTATAACATCACTTATTGAACTTACTTTATTTATAAATAAGTTATCACCAACTCTTGTTAATGCTAATTCATAATTACCTTGACTATCTAAAACTTTTCTTCTATCTGAATAATTAATGTTTTGGAAAGATTTTATTCGTCAATTATTAATATCTTTTCCATGCCATATAACAATATATCACTTATTATCAATTTTACTAAATGGTTTTGTGACTGCTTCAAGTTTTTCTCAATTTTTATATTCAATACCTTTTATTTTTATATCAAACCCAGTTGTGACATCTTTTTCAGTTGTCACAACATCGCGTTTAACACGAGTTAGTGTTGTATTTGCCAATAAAGGAGCAGGAACACTTGCTGTCAAGGTTGATATGGTTAATATGCTTAGTATTTTTTTCATGTCGTTATTTCCTTTCTGAATAAAAAAGAGAATAGCACCAACGCACTATCCCCACAAGCAATTTTCAACATATTTCAAAGTAGTATCACAAAAATACCACCAAGAAATATGTTAAAATTGTCTGTGGAAACGCTAGTAAACGCTAGTGTTTCCACGATAGTAATTTATTTTGCGATAAATTACTATCACTCAATTTTTATTAAAAATATTTAATTCCATAAATATTATATCACTATAAACAATCTTGTTTATGGTTTTTTATTTTATTACAGAAAAAAGAGCAAAGATTGATATTTGATACATTTGGGCTAGGTACCAAAAATAAAAATATCTTGGTAAGCATATTATAACACAATTTGTTATTTCCCACAGTTTTTATTGCCCATATTGACCGTAAATCACTTATCATCGACTTTTTGAATAACAAAGCTACAATTCAAACACTTTTGTAAATCAACATCAATAATCATTAAATTATGATTGCAAGTATCTTTATTTTATACTTTTTTTAATGAACTTATATCTACTTTTTCTTTTTTCATTCATTGTAAAATTCTTTTACTGCTAATCTAAATAAAGCAGAATTATTAATTGGTACACCGCAATTTTTCAATTCTTTTATCATTTGTTTTGTTTCTATATCAATTGAAATTGTTTTAAATTCTTGTTTACAAGATTTAAAAATGGGACTATTATTTACTTCTATTGTTTTTGTATTAATTGGCATTAAACTTGATGGGTCACAACTTGGTGCGGTTTTTGAATCTTGATGGTTTATTTTTTCTTCGGCAATTACTTTTAATCTTTCTAATGCACTTAATTTTTTTTCACTCATTAAAGAATATCCTTTTCTAACAATTCTAAATATAAATTATAAAAAGGGTTTTTTTCAGTAATTCTATATTTATTAACAATTGTTTCTTGCTGTCTAGAAACTGTATCTGGAATCATTGTATTTAGTAATTTATTATTGATATTTGAATTGCCAATTAATTCAAGCATCACAGAATGAAATTTTGTTTTTTTAACCTTATTAACAAAAAAATATTTAATTTTATTTGTTAATGTTCCACCAAAACTATTTATTGAATTTATAGCTTCCTGATATGGTTTGGTCATAACTTCAATACCTTGATATGAATACAAATGTGGTTCTATCGGAACAATGATAGAATCACAAGCTAATAACATACTTGTAAGCAATTTATCTGCTTTTGGTGATGTATCAAAGAAAACATAATCAAATATTTCACTTAGTATAGTTTGTGTTTTTTTAATATTTTTCATAAATATTGTCACTCCAAAAGAATTTTTATCTAATTCAGATAAAACTTTATTGGCAAGTTCTGTTCAAGACGGAACAATAACAACATTTAAATTATCTGTTTGAATAAATGTATTTAATAAGTCTTCTGTTGTTGAATCTGATTTAAATCATTTTTCAATTTTATTACTGTCAATATAATTTGTTATTAATGAGTTTGTAAGATTAGCTTGCGTGTTTTCCCCCGTGAAAATAACACTCATTGCGCCACAAACGGCAATAAAAAAATAAGCAACAAAAAACCCTTATTTTTCTTGACAAGTCCATTTATAAGAGTTTTAAATAGGGGACTAAGTCAAATTATTCGGTTTAAATTGATCTAAATATTTCACAAGAATATTAATTAAATTTTTATGATAAGATTATTTCACCTAAAAATTTTTAGGTTATGATTGATTTAAAAATTATCAATTATCAACTTAGGAAAATAACACAATAATAATTTCAGAAAGGAAATACAGAAATGAAAAAACTACTAAGTTTATTAAGTGTGTTAACAATTAGTGGAACTGCTTTACCAACAACAGTTGCCGCTAGTCCTTATCAAAAAGAAGAAAAATTAAATAGAAATAAAAGAGATACTTGACAACAAGTAAGACAAATTAATAGACCTTTTAGTAGTTTTGGGCAAAATAAAAAAGAAATAATAAGTTTATTAGGTTCAAATGGTCAAGAAAGAGGTAAAGTTTATCTTGATCTTGATTATTCAAAAATAAGGTTTTCTGGGGATGATGAATATTTTGATACAAATTATTTAAATTACAAAAAAATTGAAATTAGAAATCAAAATAATCAATTAGTTAAAAATATTGAAATTGGCGGAGCGGGCACAATGAAATTTATTATACATTATTTTGATTTACAAAACGGTATTGATTATAATAATGGATATAGCATTAAAATATGATCAGCTGTAGCAAATAAAACAAGATTTGTAAAAAATGATAGTCCAGATAATGTTTATATTTGAAATACTTCTGAAGGAGAATGAACAGAAAAGTTTATAATAATGAATGATAAATTGTGAGAACCAAATATTTTAATAGAAAAATTTCCTAATTTAATAAGTAGACCATTAATTAGACGAACAAGTAATGATAATCAAAATAATTATGCACCAGATTTAGTAATAGATGAATGAGATGATAATCTTAATCAATATTATAATTCTTTAATTAGTATTGTAAATTATTTAAATAGAGAAAGAATAATAGAACAATTTGGCAGAACGAATGGTACTTATCGTTTAAGTAATCAAAATGGATATTTTATTAATAGGTATACAATTTCAAGGCTTATCTAGTTTAAGGAATACTGTTGAATTAGTTTTTGATAGATCAAATTTATATCTTCAAGGATTTATTTTAAGAGAATCTATGGTTGGAAAAACGAATGCTTATGGAACATATTATTATTTTTCAGATAGTACTTATAGAACAAATTTAGGAATTAATCATTTAACTAATGTAAATTTAAACTTTGGAGGAAGTTATACTAATTTAATCGCTGACGGAGATATTAATATTTCTTCACAATCAATATTCAATTCTTTTCGATTTTTAGCTTCTTTTAATAATAGTAATCAACAAAGAAATAACATATCATCTAATTTAATGCGTGTAATTTTAGCTACTTCAGAAGCACTTAGATTTAACAATATAATTAGTACAATTCAACGTAATAATAATCCTATTTCATGAAGAAGCTATTTCTCAAATTTATTAACTAATTGAGGTTCATTAAGTCAAGACATTATACGTCGAATAAATAATGGTATACAACATGGTATACAATTCTATGACCCAATTAACGATAATTCTAATAGAATTTGTCCAACTTTAATGGCTTTTCTTTTAAACGTAAGAATATTAAATAATAAATAATTAAAATTTCTATGATGGAAATAAAAATTTAATTTATTTTCATTTTTAATTAAATTATTAAAAATAGAAAGATTAAATATGAAAAAAATAATAAGTCTTTTATGAAAAATTACTTTAATTGGAACAAGTACAACCAATTTAGTTGCTTGTAATACAATAAAGTATAATTAAAAAAACTAAAATAAAAACAGAAAATATAAATCTTATTTTCTGTTTTTATTTATTTCATATTTTATACGTGGTTAGCTCTTCTCACGCGTAGTTATTTATTTTATTATTTATATAATATCTGTTGTTTTGGTATAGTATAGGAAAAGTTTTGGAATTATATTGGAAGAAAAGAGATAATAAAAATAGGCGATTTACCAAACAGCAAAAACAATATGATAAAGACCATATCTTGGGTTTGTTTATTCGTTGTCTTGCTACACTGTGGTTTTACGCAAGTTCTGTACTTTGTTGATAGGGGAGTTAATCTAAGTTGTCTAATTCCCCTAATAATTGTTCGAGTTCTTTTTCGGATAATTTTGGTGGGTCATCCTTGTTTTTTTCATAGTGTGTGTTAAAATTATCGACAAGAGAATTTTTCTCTTGTAATTCATTTTTAACTTTTTTATTAGCAGAATGTTTGGCTTTGATTGAGGCTTGAAATTCTGCTTTTTGTTTAGCCATTGCTTGTACTTCAGTTTGGTATTTTTTATCAACGTCAGCCAAAAATTATTCGCGGTTTTTAAACTTACGAAGGCGAGGTTCGATTGCTTGTCATTTTTCAAATTGACGGCGCAGCGTATTTAAGCGATGGAATTTGTACATATTGGTTTTAATCATTGCATCCCAACCAGTCGCTTTAATGTGGGTTCCGTCGGGATAATAAATATGATTTGTGCCAAAAACACGAACGCCAACATTAAACCAATTAGGGTCTGTTTTTGTAACATGAATGTCTTTTTTTGCCACACTGATAAAGTTATCACCAACACGCACCTTATTTGATAATGGGGTATGTTTGTAGATATCTGATTTATGGACAAAAAAGTTACACATGTGTTTTTGATTATCTAACTGATTAAAAACCTTAAACCGACCACCCGTTGGTAATTTAACAAAGTGATAATTAACTTGCTCTGCTTGTAATACCAATTCTTGCATAATAATATGCTCCTTTCTGCGGTTTTGAGCAAATTTAAGCCCCATATAAGCGTTGAAATTTTCCAAAATGTAGTATAACCATACCAAAACAACATATTTAATAAATTTTATATATTTTTTAAATAAGTTTAGTAGTAATTTTATTCAAAAAAGTAATAAATAACCACCTAGTTCCT
>NZ_RCOO01000287.1:0-1003 GCF_003987485.1 Spiroplasma endosymbiont of Megaselia nigra | reverse complement strand
ATTTTGTCATAATTCATTTAACATTCAACCATCTCCTTATCATTTATTTCTTTTTGATTTGATTTTATTTAAGATAAACTTTTTACTACTTAATAGTGTTTTTGTTTTAATTGTTTTGTTTAAATCTTGATTTGTTCTGAGTTGTTTGTATGTTTGAAACGCTAAACCACTACCCAATAAACTAGTAACTGCACTGTTTTCTAGTGTTTTTAACATTTTATCTTTATTAGTAAAGTTGTTTTTAAATTTTTCTTGCAATTTTAATACCTTAGCAATTGTTCGATATATTTTAAAACTATCTTTTACTATTTGTTGATAAGCAACTGGAGCAAAAGAAACTAAATTAAATAAACTTGTTTTTTTAAATCCTCAGCCAATAAACCATTCACTGTTCATATAGAATTTAAACGGTTCAGGGGATAAAACAAATTGTTCTGCTTTGATTAAAGTTGTCATCACAACAATCGGAGCATATTTAGGAGTTTTATAATAGATTGTTAAAGCAACTTCACCCGCAACTGATAAGGGAACAATTTTAACTGCTAGAAAAACATCAGAACCATAAGCAAAGGGGAATAATTGGCATTTTTGAATAGCTTTAGTTTCAAATTTAGACAATATTTTTTTAGTTTTATTGGTAATTTTATTAATTACTTTTTGTTTAATTGTAATTATTTGTTTTTCAATGGGAGTTAATAATTTTTTAGTTACTTTTTGAATATAAAAATTTGGATTTAAATAATTTAGTGCTTTATTTAATTTAATTGGTGTTTGATGTAAAGTATTTAAGAATTTATTATTAAATATTTTATTACCACGGATTAAGTTAGCATTTAATAATAAGTTTTTACCAACACCTTTTTTATGAAGATTAGTCATAATGTTATATCATTCATCAGTATTTATTTTGCTTATTTTATCAATATTAAAACCATATTCAGACAATCATTTATTGGTATTCTTTTCATTTATACGTGGTATTTTTTGAACTAACTTGGGACTT
>NZ_RCOO01000045.1:0-8406 GCF_003987485.1 Spiroplasma endosymbiont of Megaselia nigra | reverse complement strand
TATAACAAAATACAAAAATTTTAATGAGCTAAAAAATATGATAGATAATTATATTGTTGAGTATAATAATTATAGAAGGGTTTTAAAATTAAAAATGCCTCCAATTCAATTTGAATTAAAAAGCATTTTAAATTAAAAAAATAATTCTCAGTTATTTGAAACTGTGCAAATTAGCACTTTCAGAGTGTTTTTTTTTTGTAAAATTATGAATATAAATACAATACTTAAAAAATAATTTAGATCATTATTTTAATTTAAATACATATAACAATTATAGCCTTTTGAACAATTAATATTTTATTAAATAATAATAATTTTAACGAAAGGGAATATCTAAAAATGAAAAAAATAGTGAATTTATTAAGCGGTATTATTTTAATAGGAAGTAGTTGACCAATGGTCAATGCTAATAGTAGTTATAATCCACAAGTACAAATATTAAACCGAAGTAAACGGCAAGGAAATTTTAAAGCATTAAATGAAGAAATTAAAAATTGAATCTTAGGTGAGTTAGTTGATAATTTGCCAGAAACAATTTTAAAAAAAATATATAAATTAAATAAAAAAATTAAAAAAAATAGTTTAAGAATAATTAATGTTAGGGAAAACGTAGCTAGAATAATTTGAGATGAAGATGTTGATAGCACAACAAATTTTACTGATGTTTATTTTACAGTTTATGATTCAAGTAATTCATTATTTTATAATGATAATCCAAGTTTAGGAACTTGTCAGTATTTAGCGTCTACTTCACATGAAGAAACTAACAAAAATCAAATTGGAGAACCAATTTATGCAACAGTTTTGCCAAAAAGTCAAAGAAATAAGCAAGATAATGTTGCGCCACTGGTTCCACCTCGAAAATTAAATAATCTTTTATTAAATACAGAATTAGGTGATTTACCGGATAATTTACCAGAAACAATTTTTGAAAGAGTAATACTTTTAAATACGGATATTGATTTAGATGAGGTTGTTATTCATGACATTACACATGATTTAGCAATAATTAGTAGTAATTTAAATAGCACTAGATATTATGGCAGAGTTATTGTTCATTTTACTTTAAATAATAAGGAAGTAAAAACAATTAAAGAAAATAAAAATAAACAAGATCCAAATTCGGATGCTAATGATAGTGTTAATAAATTAATTAGTAAATTTAATAAATTATGTTCAAATAACGAAATTAATAATTTAAATCCTAAAAAAGTTCTAACGGGAAATACTAGTGGTGGTCGTTTACATGCAGGAGATACATATCTTGGGACAAACAATGGTATTTTTTTAAAACATGGTCATGGTCAAATTGACAAGTTTGATGACTTGGAGTTTCCTATAATTGCAATTGAATTAGATAATAAAGGAAGCGCTTATGTTTTAAACAATACTGGTAAAATTTATCATTTAGATTTATATGGTTGAGGACATCACCAAGTGTCAAAAATAATCACAAACAATATAAACTTAAATTGAAAAATAATGGGTCCAATAATAGATGATACAAAAGTATGAGAAAAAACAATAAATTTAATTAAATGGTCAGACTATTCTAATAGTTTGCAAGAATTTAAAGAAAAATACAAGTATATTGAAATTAATAATGTTGATTCTTCTGCAGGTGGTCAGGGGACAACAATTTATAATATTAAAATAAATATTAAGTTTAATACAGAAAATATTAAGGAAAATTGAAGTTCTAATCAAAATCATGTTTCTCTTTTAAAATACAATTATTATGTCTTTTTTCCTTTTATTTATGTTGAACAAAAAGCAGTGTTATATATTAAAGGTTTATGATTTGAAAACGAATACTTAAAACTGAATTTAGTGTCATATACTTTTTCTTTTTGTGCTGTTTATCATGTTTGAACAAATTTAAAAATTAATCAAGTTAAAGTGTATTAGAAAATGGTGTATCATAAAATATATTGAAAACTGAACTTCAAAAAGTTTGTTTAATTACTTTTTAAAATTCAGTTTTTTTTTTAAAATTAACTTAAAGTTTATAATTTATAAAAAATTTTTAAATTTAAGTATTTTCTACTATAATTATTAAAACTATAAAATTAATGTTTGATCAATATTTCTAAATAATATAATCATACAAATTTTAAGGAAAGAGAAAGGAACATAAGTAGATGAAAAAAGCAGTTTTTTCTGATTTGGATGGAACTTTATTAAAGGATAATCATCGGTTTAGTCGGTTAACAAAAAAAACAGTTAATTCAATTCAAAAAAAAGGAATTTCTTTTGTTGTTACAACGGGGCGCCTAGCTAATGATGCAATTCGTCAAGCGCGAAAACTAAAAGTTCATAAGTATGATGGTTATGTTTTGGCAAATAATGGAGCAAGTGCTTATTCTTTTAAGACTAATAGTTTTTTATGAATGATGATTTTTACAACAGCAGAAATTAAAACCATTTTTGATTTTACTTATCGCAAATATAAAGTTCATTTTTTTAGTAATAATAGTACTTATGTTTACGAATATGGTGAGAATTCTTATTATTGATCAAAAATAATGCGAACAAAATATAAAATTATCACCAAGGTCGCTGATATTATAGAAGATATTACACATGCTAGTGTTATTGCCCATCATTCCTTAGATGATAGGGGTGCTAGTGAATTAATGACAAAGTTACGACAATTATTACCGCAATTATATATTACTCAATATAATAATCGTGTTTTTGAAATTGCTTGCAAGGGGATTTCAAAAGGTAGTGCCTTGCAATTTTTATCCTATCATATTGGAATTGATATTAGTCAAACTTATTCATTTGGTGATTCTTATAATGATCTTGAATTAATTCGCCAAGCTGGAGTTGGGATTGCGGTTAGCAATGCGATTGATGAGTTAAAAACAATGGCAAATGAAGTAACATTATCAAATCGTGAAAATGGGCCAGCAAAATATTTGCAACAGTTTTTCTTAAAAAAATAGTACTTTTATGATATGATAAAAAAGCAAGAGAATTCAGTAAAGGAGAGAATTAAAATGGCTGTAAATGAAGTAAAAAATATTGATGAATTCGAAAAAACAATTGGTGATGCAAAGTTAACTTTAGTTGATTTTTATGCTGATTGATGTGGACCATGTAAAATGATTGCTCCAATTATTAATGAATTAGCAAAAACGCGTAGTGATGTTAATTTTATTAAAGTTAATGTTGATGTTTTACAAGATCTTGCTCAGCATTATGGAATTTTATCAATCCCAACATTAATTACCTTTCAAAATGGAAATGAATTAAAACGTAAAACAGGATTTGTAACTGCTAACGAAATTGAACAAGATTTATTAAGTTAACAAAGTTTTTACTAATAATTTAAAAAGGAGAAGGTGAATAAAAAATGGCAATGTCAATGAAGAAACGTCGTCGTTTAATAGCAGAGAAAAAAGCGGCGAAAATCTTGGCTCGTAAAGAAGCTGCAAAAAAACAAAAAGAAGAAACAAAAGTTTCAAAGTAGGATATTTAATTTTTAATGGATAATGTTTAATTTAATGAAGATATAGTAATGAACTTTTTAAATCAAAAATTTATTAAATCATCAATTATAACCCTAATTTATCTAAGGATTTTTATAAAATTAAAAAATATTTTACAATAAAAAACACTTAATTATGTTAAATTTTTTAAATATAATTAAGTGTTTTTTTATTTAAAAACAGTTTATAAAATAGTAATAATTTAAAATAATAAATTTAGAAATAAAAAAGTAGTTTTTATTTTATCCTAAAATAGAAAACACAACAGCAGAAATTAAAGCAAAACCAAAGTTAATTCCAAGCGTAGCAAGCAGAATAAAACCTTTTTTCTTTAAATATCAGACATAACCATTATATTCCGTTTTCAAATGTGAATATTTTGTAATAATATGAAAACCACGGTCTGCTTGTCAGGGTGCTAATTCTTTTGTTGTATTTAGTTTTCGGAGTGGATTTTTAACTATAATTCAGTTAGTAATAAACATTACTATAATAATAATAATTAGAATACCAAAGAAAATTTGCGATAAGTCACTATTACTTAACTGTAATTGTTTTTGACATAATATTAGTGGCGTCATGATGCTAATTTGGATTAATAAAAAAATAATATTAGTAATTAAAATAATAATTCAAAAATTTTTAAGAGATGTTTTCATTAGTTAATTAAATTTTTTAGGAAAATTTTTATTAAGTAAGTTAAAAGATGCTAACAAATTCATCCTCAGCAATTCGTAAGCGAGAGAAACTTGTTCCTTTAACATTGTCATCATAATATCCAAATAGCATTCCTAACGATAAATGTCATTTTGTTGGGTCCACAATATTATGTTTTGTAAAAAATGAGGTTGCTTGCAGTGGCGTAATTCCGCCCATAATACTTGATCCAATTTTTAATTCAGCAGCTTGTAATGCCATAAAACTAGCGACAAGATGTGTTTGTTCATCCGAAAACATATCTGGACTTGGATAACTTTTTAAGTAATTACTCATTCCTCGCACATTTGTTTTTAATGTTTCACCACTAAAAATTCGTTCTAAGCGATTGGTTAAAAATTCTTCAGATGTTAAATAATCACCATTTGCTCCTAATAGTAATGCTAAAATTGGGGCATCCTTTACTTTTTGCTGATTGCCAGGCATAAAACAGTTTAATGCTGCTTGTTCTTTTAATTTCTGATCTTTGATAATAATAACTTTTACTGGTTCTAAGCCATTAGAACTGGGTGCTAAGGCTCCAGTTGTTAAAATTGTTTTTAAATCACTTTCACTAACTGCTTTTGTTTTATCATAGATTTTAATTGCTTTTCGAAACTTTGCTGCTTCTTGTACGCTCATAATTTTCTCCCATTCTGTAATTTATTTATAAATTTATTATACGCTAATAAAAATGGAATTAAAAGTGCTTAAATTACTAACAAATTTTGGAACAATGTTATAATTAAAAAGATAAAAATTTAGAAAGGGTAATAAAGATGGAATTTTCGCATAAAGCATTTGAACAAAAATGACAACAATATTGAGAAGAACATCAAACTTTTAAAACAACAAATAATTCAGAGCAAAAAGCTTATATTTTAGATATGTTTCCATACCCATCAGGAGCAGGTTTACATGTTGGACATCCAAAAGGATATGTTGCAAGTGATGTAATTAGTCGTATGCGAAAATTGCAAGGTTATGATGTTTTACATCCAATTGGTTGAGATGCATTTGGTTTACCAGCTGAACAATATGCTTTACAAACAGGGAATGATCCAGCAGAATTTACTTTGCAAAACATTGCTAATTTTCGTAACCAATTAAAAGCACTTGGCTTTAGTTATGACTATGAAAAAGAAGTTAATACTTCTTCACCAGAGTTTTTTAAAACAACACAATTAATTTTTGAATTATTATATCAAAATGGATTAGCTGAGATGCGTGATGTTGATGTTAATTGATGTCCTGAATTAGGCACAGTCTTAGCTAATGAAGAAGTCTTAAATATTAATGGAAAAATGGTTTCTGAACGTGGACATTTTCCAGTTTTTAAAAAACCAATGCGACAATGGGTTTTAAAAATTACTGCCTATGCAGAAAAATTATTAGCAGGATTAGATGAATTTGATTGGCCAGAATCAGTTAAAGAGTTACAACGAAATTGAATTGGAAAATCATTTGGTGCTGAAATTAAGTTTGCGGTTCAAAATAATCCAGAAATTATTAATGTTTTTACAACCCGTGCTGATACAATTTTTGGTGTTGAGTATCTTGTTTTAGCACCTGAGCATCCATTAGTCTCAAAATTAACAACACCTGAATATGAAGCTGCTGTTACAAAATTTTTAGCAGCAACAAAAGCAAAAACTGAATTAGATCGGCAAGATATTAGTAAAGAAAAAAATGGAATGTTTATTGGTAGTTATGCTATTAATCCAATTAATGAAAAGCTTATTCCAATTTGAATTGCTGATTATGTGTTACCATTTTATGCAACTGGTGCTGTGATGGCTGTGCCAGGTCATGATGAACGGGATTATTTATTTGCTTTAAAATATTATTTACCAATTAGTTATGTTATTGAAGGAGAACATCATAATAAATTACATAATAAATATGGTAAACATATTAATTCTGATTTTTTGAATGGTTTAATGACAGAAGAAGCAACAAAAAAAGCAATTGATGTTTTAACAGCAGCTGGAAAAGCGAAAGTTAAAACTACTTATAAACTTCGTGATTGATTATTTTCTCGTCAACGATATTGAGGAGAACCTTTTCCAATTATTCATTGAGAAGACGGTTCAATTAGTTTAGTTGATGAAACAGAATTACCGTTAGAATTACCAAAAATGACAAATATTAAACCATCACAAACGGGAGAATCACCATTAGCTAATGCCACAGAATGATTAACTGTTATTGACAGTACTGGAAAAAAAGGACGCCGAGAAACTAATACGATGCCGCAATGAGCGGGTAGTTGTTGATATTATTTAGCTTATATTTTAATGGAAGATAAGCAACTGTTAGACTTACGTAGTGCTAAAGGACAAGCTTTGTTAAAAAAATGATTACCAGTTGATTTATATGTTGGTGGCCAAGAACATGCTGTTTTGCATTTATTATATTCACGTTTTTGACATAAATTTTTATATGACCAAAAATTAGTTCCAACTTCTGAACCATTTTATAAATTAGTTAATCAAGGAATGATTTTAGGGACAGATGGTTCAAAAATGAGTAAATCAAAAGGAAATGTGATTAATCCTGATGATATTATTAAATCACATGGGGCTGATACATTACGTTTATATGAAATGTTTATGGGACCAATTGAAGCATCATTTCCTTGAAATCCAAATGGGTTAGATTCAGCACGAAAATGATTAGATCGCGTTTATCGTCTTATTAAAAATAATAATTTTTCGCAAGATAATAATCATGAGTTAGATTTTGTTTATCATAGAATGGTTAAAAACAGCACAGAAATGTTAGAAAAATTAAGTTTTAATACAGCAATTTCACAACTAATGGTCTTTATTAATGCTTGTTATAAAATAAAAGGTCCAATTTATCAACCGTATTTTGAAGGGTTTACTAAAATGTTAAGTTTGTTTGCTCCATATTTAGCAGAAGAAATTTGAACAAAATTAAATCAACCATCATCAGTTGCATTGTCAACATGGCCAACATATGATGAAAAATATTTACAAAAAAATGAGGTTATAATTGCAGTTCAAGTTAATGGTAAATTACGTGCTAAATTAGAAGTACCACTTGATACATCAGAAGAAGAATTATCAGCTTTGGCTAAAGCTAATAGCAATGTTCAAACCTTTTTAGATAAGCATGAGATTATTAAAGAAATTATTATTAAAAATAAAATTGTTAATTTTGTTATAAAATAAATAGAAAAGATATTAATTATTTAATCAAAGGAGAAAAGTAATGCAATTTGTTCGTTCTAGCAATGGACCATGAGGTTTTTTTGACCCAGCAGGTTCATATCTGCCAGGGGCTGATTGAACTGACCAGTGATTTTTTAAAGGTCATAATTATGTCTTTCAATTAGTTGGCATTAGTATTTTTGTTTTAATTATTGGTTCATTATTTGTTTGCAGAAAGTATTATGCAAAAACTGTTAATTGACAATGGTTTCGGATTTCAATCGGGATTTATTAAATTATAACTTATTTCTTAACATATGCGATTTGAGTAACTTATTTAGCAGTTGTTTTAAAAACAGAGTGAATTTGAGGACCGGTGAGACCTTCGCAAATTCGTGGTTTAAGTGAAGTTATGCCATTACACTTATGTAGTTTACACAAGTTATTATCGGGCTTTATTTTAATTTTTCCTAGTCGAAAATTTTTTGAAGTTGTTGCTCCTTCAGCAATTGTTTTACCAATTTTAGCAATTATAACGCCGGTTAATGGTTATTGAAGTTTAGATAATTTCTTTTACTATAATTACTTTATTCTTCATACATTAATTATTTTTGCTTATTTATATGTTTATAAATATGGTTTAGTGGGAAAGCCTTATAGTGGTTTATTATTTAAATGACAGTTATTATGATTAACATTATTTTCTGTTATTGCAGTAATTTGAGACTGAATTTTTAAAACAAACCAATTATTTGTGGGGCCAAGTAGCGGTGAACCATGGAACAATGGTGGTTTTAATGTTGGTGGTTGAAATACAAACTTTATTGGTGCAAAATATATGTGACCATTTGCTTGATTGCCAATGTTTTTCTTAGGGATTGTAATTGTTTCATTAACCCATATTTTATTATTTTATCTACCACAAAGTTTTTTATATGATGTATCATGTACGATGAAGCGGCAAAAAACAACTCTTGTTAAATAAAAAGGGTTGTTTTTTTATTTGTAAACCCATAATTATTAATTAATTCAGAGAA
>NZ_RCOO01000044.1:0-8445 GCF_003987485.1 Spiroplasma endosymbiont of Megaselia nigra | reverse complement strand
CTTTTTTAATAATTCATACCTAACTTTATAATAGTTTAAATCTTTTTTTCCAAATGGTTCTTTTGGACCTTTTGGTGTATTTAAAATTCCTTTTTTAAAATTTCTTTGTCATGAATTAAGTGTTTTTATATTTACTTTATATTTTTGTGCAATATAAGTAAGCGATGTTTGTTCAATTTCTTTTACTGTATTTTTTCGAAATTATGCAGTATATGTTTTAAATTTTTGTTCTTTTCCTGCCATTAAAAAATGCACCTCCTCTAAAAGTTTAGCAAAGTTCTTTTTTAATTTTACTTACTTTTTGGGGTGCAGTCTTCAATAATTCACCAGTTGATTCATCAGTAACAAAGAAAGAACCTTAATTATTTTTTTTGTAAATTAGTTAATTTTAAATCAATAATTGTTAAGAAAATTTTTTGTTTTGTCTGTTCATACATGTAATTAGCTCAGTAAATTCATAGAATGTTTTGGTAATACATTCATGCTACTACTTTTTCTTGTTGTTGTGATGTTAAATTAAAAAGATTAAATCAATAAGTTCGTTCAGCTTTTGTTGTTAATGTTTCAGAAGCAAATGAAGCAATATCAAAAAATTTATCATTTAGCATAGCATATTCAAAATCAATTAAATAAAGCTTTTGGTTTAAAAAAACTAAATTACCATGATTTAAGTCATTATGGCATAAAACAAGTTCTGTTGGTTGCAATTTTAAATAATCAAGTTTCTCTTCATATGGAGCTAAATTTACCAATTGTTTACAAATTGCTGTTTTTAATGTTATTAAAAATTGCTTAGGATTAAATGTTTTAGTTTGATTATTTGGATTAATTTTAGTTTCTCATAATTGTTTAATTATTGTAGCAACTTGGTTTAAGACTTGGTTTGTAAGTTTAACCGTACTAAGTGATTGTAAAGTTGGGTAGTATGGTGTAACCAAAAAGAAATGATCACCATCATAGCCATAATCTACAATTGGTAATGTTAAATCGGCATTTTTAATTTGTTCTAAAACAAAAATTTCATTTTGATGATCAATGAATAAATTAGTAAAAGTATTACTATAACGGATAAAAAGATTATCAATACTTTGATAATTTTGGTTAGTAATACCTAAATTTAATTTTGCTTTAATTTGGTATTTCATCATATTTCTGACTTCCATTCTGTCTGTTATATATTATTAATTTTATTATACAATATATATAGTTAAGAAAAGCGGGGAAATAAAAAATGAATGAAATTTGAATTGCTACTAGTAATAAGAACAAAGTACGAGAATTTAAAGAAATGTTTGAAGGTATTAATATAATTGTTAAATCATTGTTAGATTTAATAGTACCTGTGTCTGAAATTCCTGAAACAGGAACAACCTTTGAAGAAAATGCATTTTTAAAAGCTGATTATTTAAGCAAAATGTTAAATAAGCCAGTATTAGCGGATGATTCTGGATTAAAAATTATTGGTTTAGGAAATTTTCCCGGTGTTAATACTCGCCGTTGAGCAGAACTAATTACGGATAATAATATTATTAATAATTTATTAATTGAAAAATGTCGTTCACTAGAAGAACGTGATGCACAAGCAGTTTGTGTTTTATGTTATATTAATCCAAGTACAAACGAAACAAGGTATTTTCGAGGAATAACAAAAGGTCTTATTACTGAAAAACCAGTTGGTAATAATGTTTTTGGTTATGATGCAATTTTTTTCTTACCAGAAATTGGTCAAACTTATGCTGAATTAACTGTAGAAGAGAAAAATAAGTATTCGCATCGTTCAAAGGCTTTTCAAATGTTTAAAAAATGATGACTAGGAGGAAAAGATGAAGACAACAAAAAAAATTAACATTATTTTATTTGAACCAGAAATTGCACAAAATGTTGGAGCCATTATGCGAACTTGTGTTGCAATTAATGCTAAGTTACATTTAATTGAACCATTTGGATTTATTTTTGATGAACGATTTATTGCTCGCAGTAGTGCAAATTATGTTGAGTTTGCTGATTATGAAACATATAATGATTGAAATCATTTTTCACAATTAAATCCAAATCTTAAATTATATTGTGCAACTCGTTATGCACAACAACCACATAGTGCAATTGATTTTACAAAGGAAGAAAAAGTTTTTATTTTATTTGGGCGTGAATCAACTGGTATTTCAACAACAATTTTGAAAGAACATTTATCACGAACTTTTCGTATTCCAATGTCAGAAAAAGTCCGTAGTTTAAATGTTGCTAATACAGTTGGGATTGTTGGTTATGAAATTATGCGGCAATGAGATTATCCTGGTTTATCAAAAGTTGAAATTCAAAAAGGGGCTGATTTTTTAAAATAAAAATAACAATGCTTTTTGTGAATTTTTTTCTTACTTTTGAAAAAAGTTTTTTATAATTTTTTTAGTATTGAGTTATATTGATTGTTTTTAGAAAGGATGATAAAGAATGAATCAAGTAATATTGGTTGGACAATTAGAAGGAACTTATGAAATTATTTATGATAAAAAAGAAGCAGAACGAAAACTAATGAAATTTTTACTAAAGATTCAGCGCCCTTTTAAAAATAAAGATGGTAACTATGATAGTGATTTAGTTAATGTTAAAGTATGAACAAATAATATCGATGATTTAGATATTAGTTTACGTGATAAAGCAATTATTGCTGTTAAAGGGCGAATTCAATCATTTCGTTCCAATAATTTTGATGAAGAAAATTATTATAACGATATAATTGCTGACCGTGTTACGTATTTAAGAAGTTTTAACTAACATTACTTAATATTATTAACTTAATACCAATTAGCCATTTCTTTTGAAGCGGCTTTTTATATAAATAAATTAAAATTTAATAGCAAGGAAAACAATAATTTCAAGAAAAAGAGGTTAAAATAAGGTTTTTTAAGTAATTATTTTTTTATAAAAAAAATTAATATTTTTGCTAAAAACACTTGCAAAAAAATGAGGATTTTATATACTTATAAAGGTGTCAGTTGGTAGTAATTTATTACTTAATTGTAAATAAAATACTTACTTACATTATCAAAAACAATACTAAAAATATGAAAAAAATAGTCAAAAGTTATTGACAATAAACGCATAATTTTGTATGATTTGAAAGGTGTTTTGCTGACACAAGAACGATCTTTGAAAACTAAACATAACAACAAAAGATAATCATTTAATCAATGAATATCCGTCATTAAAGCTAGGAACAAAAACGATATTTTTTTTAATGAGAGTTTGATCCTGGCTCAGGATGAACGCTGGCGGCATGCCTAATACATGCAAGTCGAACGGGGTGCTTGCACCCAGTGGCGAACGGGTGAGTAACACGTATCTAATCTACCCATTAGCGGGGGATAACAGTTGGAAACGACTGCTAATACCGCATACGACATTTTCTGGCATCAGAGAATGTTAAAAGGTCCGTTTGGATCACTAATGGATGAGGATGCGGCGTATTAGTTAGTTGGTGGGGTAATGGCCTACCAAGACAATGATACGTAGCCGAACTGAGAGGTTGATCGGCCACATCGGGACTGAGACACGGCCCGAACTCCTACGGGAGGCAGCAGTAGGGAATTTTTCACAATGGGCGAAAGCCTGATGGAGCAATGCCGCGTGACTGAAGACGGTCTTCGGATTGTAAAGGTCTGTTGTAAGGGAAGAACAGTAAGTATAGGAAATGATACTTATTTGACTGTACCTTACCAGAAAGCCACGGCTAACTATGTGCCAGCAGCCGCGGTAATACATAGGTGGCAAGCGTTATCCGGATTTATTGGGCGTAAAGCGTGCGCAGACGGTTTAACAAGTTTGGGGTCAAATCCTGGAGCTCAACTCCAGTTCGCCTTGAAAACTGTTAAGCTAGAGTGTAGGAGAAGTCGATGGAATTCCATGTGTAGCGGTGAAATGCGTAGATATATGGAGGAACACCAGTGGCGAAGGCGGTCGACTGGCCTATCACTGACGTTTAGGCACGAAAGCGTAGGGAGCAAATAGGATTAGATACCCTAGTAGTCTACGCCGTAAACGATGAGTACTAAGTGTCGGACTAAGTTCGGTGCTTCAGCTAACGCATTAAGTACTCCGCCTGAGTAGTATGCTCGCAAGAGTGAAACTCAAAGGAATTGACGGGGACCCGCACAAGCGGTGGAGCATGTGGTTTAATTCGAAGCAACGCGAAGAACCTTACCAAGGCTTGACATCCAGTGCAAAGCTGTAGAAATACAGTGGAGGTTAACATTGAGACAGGTGGTGCATGGTTGTCGTCAGCTCGTGCCGTGAGGTGTTTGGTTAAGTCCAGTAACGAGCGCAACCCTTGCCGTTAGTTACTCCATTAAGTTGAGATACTCTAACGGGACTGCTAGTGTAAGCTAGAGGAAGGTGGGGATGACGTCAAATCAGCATGCCCCTTATGTCTTGGGCTACACACGTGCTACAATGGTCGGTACAAACAGTTGCGTTCTCGTAAGAGGGAGCTAATCTGAAAAAGCCGATCTCAGTTCGGATTGAGGGCTGCAACTCGCCCTCATGAAGCCGGAATCGCTAGTAATCGCGAATCAGCAATGTCGCGGTGAATACGTTCTCGGGTCTTGTACACACCGCCCGTCACACCATGAGAGTTGATAATACCAGAAGTCGGTATTCTAACCGCAAGGAGGAAGCCGCCCAAGGTAGGATTGATGATTAGGGTGAAGTCGTAACAAGGTATCCGTACGAGAACGTGCGGATGGATCACCTCCTTTCTATGGAGTTAATACTTTATAGTAATTAACTAGTTTTAATGACCGTTATGTTTAGTTTTCAGAGATTAGTTTCTCTGACAATAACAAGTAAATGTTATTGGAATTGTTCTTTGAAAACTGGATAATAGACATCTAGTTATTTTAATCACTTGATTAAAATAACAATAATTCAAAATTTCTGTTATTTTTAAAAAATAACTAAAATTTCACAGTTATATTTGTAAATGATTCTCAAAAAACTGATTTAAAATCAGGTCAAATAATTTATAAAACTTTGAAGTTACAAAGGGCGTATGGTGAATGCCTTGGGAATAGGAGACGATGAAGGACGTGACTACCTGCGATAAGGTTCGGGGAGCTGGAAGTAAGCTTTGATCCGGACATGTCCGAATGGGGAAACCCGGTGAGATTAATCTCTCATCATCCTATAATGAATAAATAGTTATAGTGAAGGTATACCTAGGGAATTGAAACATCTTAGTACCTAGAGGAAAAGAAAGCGAAAGCGATTCTCTTAGTAGCGGCGAGCGAACGGGGAACAGCCCAAACCAGATTTATCTGGGGTTGTAGGACCATAATAGTAGAGTTACAAAACTTGTTTATAGTAGAAATGGTTGGGAAACCATGCCACAGAGGGTGATGGGCCCCGTATACGAAATAGACAAGACTCGAAATGGTATCCTGAGTACGGCGAGACACGTGAAATCTTGTCGGAATCAACGCGGACCACCGCGTAAGGCTAAATACTACCTATTCACCGATAGTGAACCAGTACCGTGAGGGAAAGGTGAAAAGCACCCCGGGAGGGGAGTGAAAGAGTACCTGAAACCATATGCCCACAAGAAGTCGGAGCCCGTTAATGGGTGACGGCGTGCCTTTTGTAGAATGAGCCGGCGAGTTATGATAGCATGCAAGGTTAAGTAGAAAATACGGAGCCGTAGTGAAAGCGAGCCTTAATAGGGCGTTTAGTATGTTGTCATAGACCCGAAACCAGGTGATCTAGCCATGAGCAGGTTGAAGTTGAGGTAAAACTTAATGGAGGACCGAACCGACGTTCGTTAAAAAGACCGCGGATGACTTGTGGCTAGGGGTGAAATTCCAATCGAACCTGGAGATAGCTGGTTCTCCCCGATATAGCTTTAGGGCTAGCGTCGAGGTTAGCAAGTTGGAGGTAGAGCACTAAATGTATGATGGCCCCACCTAGGGGTACTGAATGCAATTAAACTCCTAATGCCAATTTTGTATACTCGGCAGTCAGTACATGGGTGATAAGGTCCATGCACGTAAGGGAAACAGCCCAGATCATCAGCTAAGGTCCCAAAATTTATGCTAAGTGTGTAAGGATGTGAAGTCGCTTAGACAGCTAGGAGGTTGGCTTAGAAGCAGCCACCCTTTAAAGAGTGCGTAACAGCTCACTAGTCGAGTAACTTTGCGCCGAAAATGTACCGGGGCTAAGCATAATACCGAAGCTATGGGTTTTGTATTTATATACAGGGCGGTAGGGGAGCGTTCTAACAGGGATGAAGGTAGACCGTGAGGACTGCTGGACTGGTTAGAAGTGAGAATGCCGGCATGAGTAACGTTTGAGGGTGAGAATCCCTCATGCCGTTTGACCAAGGTTTCCTGGGCAAGGTTCGTCCACCCAGGGTTAGTCAGGACCTAAGGCGAGGCCGAAAGGCGTAGTCGATGGACAACAGGTTGATATTCCTGTACCACCATATAGAGCGATGGAGTGACGGAGAAGGATAGTATATCCCGGTTATTGGATTCCGGGCTAAGCACAAAGAGGGTAAGGTTGGCAAATACGCCTTGCATAACCTTGAAGTGTGATGGGGAGCGAACGGTTCGCCTAGTAGCGAAGTATATGACTCCATGCTTCCAAGAAAATCTTCTAGTACTATTTATATGGTGCCTGTACCTAGAACGAACACACGTGGTCAAGGAGAGAATCCTAAGGCAAGCGAGATAACTGTAGCTAAGGAACTCTGCAAAATAACCCCGTAAGTTAGCGAGAAGGGGTGCTCATAGTAATATGAGCCGCAGTGAAGAGGAAGGGGCAACTGTTTAGCAAAAACACAGCTCTCTGCAAAGTCGTAAGACGACGTATAGGGGGTGACGCCTGCCCAGTGCTGGAAGGTTAAGGGGATTAGTTAGCATTAGCGAAGCTTTGAACCGAAGCCCCAGTGAACGGCGGCCGTAACTATAACGGTCCTAAGGTAGCGAAATTCCTTGTCAGGTAAGTTCTGACCCGCACGAAAGGCGTAATGATCCCTTCGCTGTCTCGGCTGCAGACTCGGTGAAATTTTAGTACCTGTGAAGATGCAGGTTACCCGCAACTAGACGGAAAGACCCCATGGAGCTTTACTATAGCTTGATATTGGGTTTTGATATAGCATGTATAGGATAGGTGGGAGACTTTGAAGCAGTAACGCTAGTTGTTGTGGAGTCATCCTTGGAATACCACCCTTGTTATGTCGGAATCCTAACCTAGATCTGTAAGCCAGATCAGAGACAGTGTCAGGTGGGTAGTTTGACTGGGGCGGTCGCCTCCTAAAATGTAACGGAGGCGCCCAAAGGTACCCTCAGTATGGTCGGAAATCATACATAGAGCGCAAAGGTAGAAGGGTGCTTGACTGTGAGACTTACAAGTCGAACAGGAGCGAAAGCTGGGCTTAGTGATCCGGCGGTCCCGTGTGGAAGGGCCGTCGCTCAACGGATAAAAGTTACCCTGGGGATAACAGGCTGATCTCCCCCAAGAGTTCACATCGACGGGGAGGTTTGGCACCTCGATGTCGGCTCATCGCATCCTGGAGCTGAAGTTGGTTCCAAGGGTTGGGCTGTTCGCCCATTAAAGCGGTACGCGAGCTGGGTTCAGAACGTCGTGAGACAGTTTGGTCCCTATCTGTTGTGGGCGTAGGAAATTTGAAGAGATCTGTCCCTAGTACGAGAGGACCGGGATGGACACACCTCTGGTGCTCCAGTTGTCACGCCAGTGGCACAGCTGGGTAGCTATGTGTGGAAATGATAATCGCTGAAGGCATCTAAGCGAGAAGCATACTTTAAGATGAGATTTCCCATCCTTTATGGAGTAAGACCCCTTGAAGACGACGAGGTTGATAGGTTGGATGTGTAAGCGCGGCGACGTGTTCAGCTAACCAATACTAATAGGTCGAAGACTTCAAAAAAGCGAGAGCTTATTTACAAATTTTAGACAGTTTATTATCTAGTTTTGAGCGGATAATTTCCCTCAGATATAATCTGGTGCTTATGGCATAGTGGACACACCCGTTCCCATCCCGAACACGTAAGTTAAGCACTATTACGCCGACGATAGCCGCAAGGTGAAAATAGGGCAGTGCCAGGTTGAAAAAAGGTTTTGACCTTTTTTTTTTAAAATATTTTTACTTTCTTAGTATTTTACAAATATGTTATAATGAAAAACATCTCACACCCACTATAAATTATTAAAAAAGGAAAACAACATATATGAAAAAAGTTTTAAATATTTTAAGTGCAGTAACTTTAGTTAGTGCAGGAACAAGTAGCGCTGTTGCTTGTAAAGATAATGATGTTATTACATCAAAAGATAAAAATTATTCAGAAAATAAAGTTAATGATATTTCATTAGCCCAAGATTTAATTGATAATTCAGGAAATAGTGTGGCTATTATTGCTATTAATAATTCTAATCAAG
>NZ_RCOO01000286.1:0-1032 GCF_003987485.1 Spiroplasma endosymbiont of Megaselia nigra | reverse complement strand
TTAAAAAAACAGGAATTAATTGAAAAAGCAAATAATTTAACTGTTGATATGGGGTTAGATATAGAGCAAATTCAAGATGAACAAGTTAGAGTTATGGAAAATATTGCTGAAATTTATAAATCATTAGAACCAAAACAACTTAAAAAAGTTGGTATTAATTTAATTAAAGAAAAAATATTAATTAAAGATATTGAGATTTTAGGCATTGATAATGATTTTTTAGAAAATGCTAATCAATATGAATTAATTCAATTAATTAAATATTTAATTGTTGATGAAAAGTTAGTTAAAAATACAATTAAAGAACAATGAGATACAAATACAGATAATAAAATAGTTGGTATCAAAGGAATTAACATAAAAATTAAAGGAGTGAAATAAAATGGCAAATGAATTACAACAATATATTAAAGGTGCAATTATTAAATATGAACTAAAAGTTAATGATAAATATTTAAAAGAAAATATTTTAGCATTAGAAGAATTAAAAATGAAAAATGGACAAAGTTATATGTCGTTAGTTTCTAATGCTGATAATGCAAAAATAACTGCATTAGGAATTATTAAATTAAGTAATAAAGGTTTAATTTTTAGTAAAGATTTTAATATTATTCCATTTAAAAATAAATTAACAACTATTATTGATAGTAAAGTTTATTGTAAAAGAATTGAAGAAGCAGGATATAGTCCACGAAAATCAATTATTTTTAAAGGTGAAAAATTTGAATGAGATAGTTTAAATTCTTGCCCAAAAATACATGAGATTAATTTTAATGCAAATACTAGTGATTATAATGAAATAATTGGTGCTTATGCTTTTGCAAAAGATAAAAATGGGAATTATCAAGGTATTTTATTAAGAAAAGCAGATATTGATCGTTTAAAAAATAGTAGTCCAAGTGGAAATAGTGAATATTCACCTTGAAATAAATGACCAAAAGAAATGGTTGAAGCAAAATTATATCGTAAATTAGCATTAGAAATGGGAATTGATATTTCTGATATTGATTTAGATGAAAAAGAAATTAAAGA
>NZ_RCOO01000043.1:0-8696 GCF_003987485.1 Spiroplasma endosymbiont of Megaselia nigra | reverse complement strand
TATTTTATTTAATAATTACCAGAAGAGAGATGATAATAAATGGGAGAAAAGTTTTTTACAAATCAAAATCAGCAAAAATTATTAGTTGAATTAAATAATTAAATGTGTACTGCTGATGAAGTATGCTTTGTTTTTCCTTTTATTTCAAAGGCAATTATTAATAAAATTGAAGCATCAATTAAACATTGCTGAATGCAAAAAATTCCAATTCGAATTATTACAACAACTTTTGATGATTTAGCAGAATACAATAATTTATTAGAATTGACCCGTTTAGTAACAACTTATGATAATATCCAAGTCAAAGTTGAAGATAATTTAGAAAAACGAAGTGAACGAATTCATATTAAAGCTTCCCTTTTTAAACGATTCCATGGTATTTCAACCGTAATTCTTGGTTCTTCAAATTTAACTTATAAAGGAATGGTTACTGGGCGAGAATGAAATATTAAGTTAACAACAAAAAATAATCCTAATTTAGTTACGGAAATAATTGATGAATTTGAGCATTTATGAAATGAAGTTTTAGTTGATTTTAATGATGAAATCGCACGTAATCATTTATTAGAACGTATTAGTCAAAATCAATCAATGCGAATTGCAACAATGTTTAATCATACTGCAACTGAAATTTTAACCATTAGAAAATACTTATATGATTTTCAAAAAGCAATTGTGGCAAAATTACAGTATCGTCGTCGTTGTGGTAAACAAGCACATTTAGTAATTATGGCAACGGGAACGGGGAAAACTGTTGTTGCTGCGTTTGATTATTTACACCAATTACAAGAAAATAATCATCAACCCTTGAAGTTGTTGTTTTTGGCTCATCAGAAAGAAATTTTAGACCAAGCCTTACAAACTTTTCACAATGTTTTGATGGATCAAACTTTTGGAGAAGTAATGTATGAGGGCAAAATAATACAGAATCAAAAGCATATCTTTGCAACTATTCAAACCATGGCAAGTCGGTTAGCACAGTTTGCGACAAATCATTTTGATGTGGTTATTTTTGATGAAGCACACCATATTGCTGCTACAACCTTTAACCAAGTTTTTAATTATTTTAAACCACAACAAGTACTTGGATTAACAGCAACACCAGAACGATAAGATGGTAATTCCATTAAAAAATATTTTCTTGATGAATATGCCGAAGAATTACGACTATGAGATGCAGTTAATCAACGTTTATTATGTCCATTTGATTATTATTGTATTGATGATAATACGGTTGATTTAAATGGCGTTAATTTAAACGCTGATAATGAACTTTTTAAAAAGTTAAATACGAATGCTCGAAATGAGTTATTATTAAAAATGATTGATAAATATATTGGCTTATATGCAAAACCAGCTGCCTTAATTTTTTGTGTTACAACTGAACATGCTAAATTGGTAGAAACATTTTTACGAACAAACCATTTACGAGCAGATTACTTAACATCTGAAAATCGTGACCACCGCGCGCAGATTTTACATGAATTTAAAATAGGGCGAATTAATTATTTATGTGTTGTTAATATGTTTAATGAAGGAATTGATGTACCAGAAATTAATACTATTATTTTATTACTACCAACAAATTCAAAAACAGTTTATTTACAACAGCTTGGGCGAGGGCTTCGTAAAACAGAATTAAAAAGTCGCTTAGAAGTTTATGATTTAATTAGTAATATTGATAGCAAATATGATATTACTGTTGGGATTAAAAACTTATATGATCCGAAATTAACATCAATAAAGGGACTATTGCCTTGATTGCGTTATGCTATTATATTGTCATTATTATTAAAATAGCACAACGTCATCGCTTTGAAGTTCGTTATGGATTATCAACAACTTTTCCAAATGATTATGTTATTTTTAATCCGCGAATGTATTTAAACTTTTTAACAAATTCAACAATAATTTTTAGTTTTTTTAACTTTTTAACAACCTTAATTACTTTAATATATGGAATTTTATTAGTCTTAGTGTCATATTTCTTCTGATACGTGTTGAACCGTCAAACAGAAGTTTTAGTTCCACATAAATGATGAAAAGCAACTAACTTTAGTTTCTTTATTACTGTTTTACTAATTCAAAATGGTTATACTTTAATTAAAGCAATGTTTGCAACAAAATTTGGTGTTGATTTAGACTTGATTGTTTCAATTATTATTCCAATTGGGACAATTACTGTTATTATTGCAGTCTTTATCAAAAATATGTTATCAACAAAAGTTACTGGTGTTCGTAATGCTATTAAAACAATTGGAGCAAAAGTGAGTCCTTTTCGAATTTTCTATTATACTGAAAAAGAAAAAGCATTGGAAGACTATGCTTTTGTAACACAATTACCAACATTGGTGAAAAAACCATTATCAAATAATAGCATTACTCGTGAACAAGCTTATGAGTTAATGAAAACAATTGATGAGACAGTCGCTTTCTTCGATAAACATCTTTTGAAAGAAAAAGAAAAAAATTATATGTTATATCATTTATTTAATCAAATTACAGATGTGGCTGAAATTGCAGAAATTAAAGCAAATATCTTAAAAGTTGAAGAAAAACAGAAAACAAAAAATGATAAACATTCTAAAATAATAGTTTAGAATGTTTTTTCTTCGGATAATGGTTAACTTTCATTATATAATTAATACTAGGAAAACGGGGGAAGTATGGAACCAAAAACAGTTGTTACTTTAACAGTTAAAGCAAATGATGTTAATCAAACAATTTTTAATTTTATTAAAAAAATGTTTCAAACAACTCCGTTATCAGTTATTTATAAGTTATTTCGTAATAAAAAAATTAAAGTAAATAACAAAGTAATGAAAGAACGAAATTATAAACTTCAATTAGGAGACCAAATTATTATTTTTGATAAAAATTTAGTTGTAACAGAACGAAACCAGACAGCAACTTATAATAATGTTGCACCATTACCATTACAAGTTGTTTATGAAGATGACAATATTCTTGTTGTTGATAAACCACATGGGGTAGAAATGCACTCAAAGTTTCATACTTCATTAGATGCTATGGTGCAACATTATTTAATCCAAAAAGATGAATATCATCCGCAGGATGAACAGTCATTTATCATTTCCCATGTTCATCGATTAGATAAATTAACACGAGGATTAGTGCTATATGCGAAAAATAAAATTACATTAGATTTGTTATTAGCTAAAATTAACCGAAAAGAATTTATTGAAAAGAAATATTTAGCAAAGTGTGAGGGAATTATTCAAGAAACTGATTTTACCCTTAGTGGTTATTTATATAAAGATGAAGATAAACAAAAAATGGTTTTTACTAAAACAGAGCAACCACATGCTAAAGTAGTTAAAACACATTTTAAAATTCAAGCTCAGATATCAAATGCAACGTGATTGGAAGCAACATTAATAACTGGCCGTAAGCATCAAATTCGGGCTTCATTAAGTTATTTACATCACCCCATTATTAATGATGTTAAATATGGAGCAAAACAAGAAACAAAGAAGTATATGATTGCTTTATATGCAACAACCTTAATCTTTCATCAATTGCCAGATTATTTAAGTTATTTAAATGAAAAAATTATTAAAATTCCAGAAAATATTATAAAATAAAAATATTAGGAACGAGGTGAAGTAATTGTCAACAAGAAGAGGAATTTTTAGTATTTTAATCGGGGCTTTTACTTCGTTAATTGGAACATGTTTTCAATTTACGCTAATGTATTTATTAATTCGTAGTTATGGTTCGCAGTTTAATGGGTTTGTAAAGAATAGCGTTGCAATTGTTGCTTTTTTAGGAACAGTGGAGGGTGGCTTAGGAGCCACTACTGTTATTTTTTTAGTAAAACCATTGTTACAAAAAGATTGAATTAAAGCAAATGAAATGGTTAATACAGCAAAGCATCAATATAAAATATCGGGGTATATTGGTATTATTTTATTAATTGCCATTGCTGTTGGGTATAGTGCTTATATTTATTTATTTGAAAAGAATTTTAGTATTTTACAAAATGATGAAACAATTAGTTATCTGTTATGAAAAATGATTTTAATTGTATTTATTATTGGGTCAAAAAACTTAATTGCATTATTTTGAACGGCAGCATATGAAAACTTAATGCAAGCTGATCAAAATAATCATTTACGTCGTTTAATTTTAATGATTTGTGATTTAATCTCATATTCAATTGTTTTCTACTTAATTTCAATTGCAGTGTATCCTGTTTTTGTCTTTTTAATTTTCTTACTTTATTCTGTTATGAAAGGAAGTTTAGTTTATTTATTTATTAAGTTACATTATCCTTGAGTTCGTATTGCTCGCCAACGCGATAACATGCAACTAGTTAAATCAAGTAATATTGTTGTGTTTAAAAATATTGGCGAAACATTGTTAATTAATGGTGATGTTATTATTACGGCGCTGTTATTAGGGTTACGAATATCATCAACCTTATCGCTATATATGACAATTACGGTTGGAGTTCGTAGCATTACGATGATTTTAATTAATTCCTTCCGTGAGTTTTTTGCCACATGAACAGCAAAAAATGGTCGGGTTGATTGACAGAGTTATATGAAATTTGAAACATACGCTTTTATGATAGCTGGGTTCTTGTTTGTTAACCAGTTTATTTTATCACCATATTTTGTGACAACATTGTATGCGCCACAAATTATTGAACAAATTCGAACTAGTGATTCAAAATTAAATCCATGAACATCACAGGAACGTGAAATTTTTAAAAGCATCTTTTATCAGCCAACCTTTTCCTTATTAGTTGCTTTAAGCTCTGTTTTTATTGTCTTAGCTGAACCTGCAAATGTTTTGGTATATGCTAAAGCAAATTATAAACAAACCGCAATTCCGACTTTCATTATTGGCTGTCTTAACATTGTCTTTTGTTTTTTTAGTGCTTTACTATGACGTTTTGGCTTTAATAATTTAGCAGCTGCATTATATAGTATTTTAATTATTACTTGCTTAATGAGTTTTTTGCGTTTTTTATACTTATGATGTTATAATTGAATATTTTTAACTTATAATAGTAACTTTAAAGGCGTTTTTCGAAATTGAATGATTTTGTTAGTGCCAATGATTATTGCTATTTTAGTTAATTATTTATTTTTATCAAAAACACATAATCCTAATCAAATTTATAATATTGATTTACAGCCAGTTTGAGGATGACAAAAATTATTAAATTTCTTCTTTGGTTTAATCTTTGCTTCCTTGTTTGTTATTTTTGCTAATTCAATCTTTTGAGCACCCGGTTCTGTTCGTGGGATCTTCTTACGGTTACCACTTGTTTATAAAATTTGAACTAAACGCCAAGATAAAATGCGAATTCTACGTCGTAAAAAATATGAAGATGATTTTATTACCTTAACGGAACCAGAAATGCCATATCAAAAAATGTGAGAACGAGAAGAAACTTTACGTAAAAATACGAAAAAAATAGAGAAGGATGAACCAAATAAAGAAATTTATAAGTTAACAGGCTAAAAAAATAAGTTATTCCTAACTTATTTTTTAATATCACTTAAATAACCAGGATGGTATTTTTGACCATGAATAATTTTTGTAATATTATAAAGCGCATTAATAGCTTCACCAAATCCAGTTACCATATTATAATATTTTCCTTCATAATAAGCACTATTTCCAGCCGCAAAGATATGAGGATGACTTGTTTGCCCAGTTGGTGCAATAATAATTTTTCGCATTGGAGTTGTTGTTAAAGTTAATTGTTGCAACATTGTTGGTGCAACTTTTGCTCCATATTGAACAATAAAATAATCAGCTGTAATAGTTAATAGTTTATGTGTTGTTTCATGTTCTAATGTTAAAGCGGTAATTTTATTATCAATTGTCTCAACTGTTTTAACATGATAAGGTTTTAATTCGGTCACCTTATTTTGTTGTAATTTTTGGACATTGTTTTCTTTAGCTCGGTATAATGTTCGACGATGGATAATTGTAACATCTTTACTAATGTTATCTTCAATCAAATGATTTGCCCAATCAACAGCACTATCACCACCACCAAGAATAACAATTTTCTTGTTTGTTAAAAGGGTTGGGTTTTTAACAGCGTATCATAAGTTTTCATATTCCTGGTGAGGGTCAAGATGTTCTAGGTGAATGGGGGTAAAAACACCATTTCCACTTGTAATTAAAATTGTTTTAACTGTAAATGTTTGATTAGTTGTTAAAGTAATAGTAAATCCATCAGTTGTTGTAAGGATATTACTAATGTTAGTTTTACCAATGTATGTTATTTGCCCCGTATTTTTTTTTGCTTGGTTAATTAAATTCTCAATAAATGTTTTAGTTTTGATTTCACCAAATCCGGGCATATCATATAATGATTTTTCTGGATATAATTCTCATGGTTGTCCACCAGGACTATCATTTCCTTCAATTATATAGCCACTTAATCCTAACATGCCAGCACAACTCCAAGCATATAATCCAACCGGCCCAGCCCCAATAATTAAAATATCTTTCATTTATTTATAACAACCTTTCTAATTTTTCTGCACTTTAATTATTACATATTTTTCTAAAAGTCTAGCACAATAATTAATTCCTAGATATAATTAGTAAAAGAGAGTGGGATATTGATGAAAATAATTGTTAAAAATGAGATAGCAACAAAACTTTTAGCTGAAAAAATTGCTCCGTTTTTACATCCTAATTTATGCTTATTATTAGATGGAACGTTAGCCGCTGGGAAAACAACTTTTACAAAATATTTATTAAAATGGTTAGGGGTAACTACTCCCGTTACTTCACCAACGTTTTTAATTATGCAACAGTATGGGACAAATCAGCAGGTTATTATTAATCATATGGATTGCTATCGATTGTTAGGTTTAGAACAAGAAGAAGAGTGAGAAATGTATTTTGAACATTTTTCTGATAGTATTAATATTATTGAATGACCAGCGGGAATTAGTAACCAGTTAAGTTCAAAGTACGAGATAATTAAAATTACCATTAAGATAATTAATGAGGATGAACGAATTTTTACGATTAAAACCAACAATAAAAATTTACAAAGCGCATTAGGAAAAGAGGGATAAGATGTTAAATCTATTTATTGATACTAGTACTGATTTTTTAATTTTAATTTTAGAAAAAGAACAAAAAATCATTGGTCAAGTTCACCAAAACCATGCTCGTCGTCATACTGAAGCAACATTACCAACAATTACCCAGTTATTAGGTCAGCATCAATTAAAATTAAAAGACATTAATAATTTTTATTTAACAACTGGTCCAGGTAGTTATACTGGTGTTCGGATTCCAATGACAATTGTGAAAACAGTTAAAGTAATTAATCCGGCGATTAATGTTTATACAATTAATACATTACTTTATCAGGCGGGGCTAGATAATGTTGTTTCAATGCTTGATGCGCGGAGTGGAAAACGGTATTTTGCGGTAATTAGTAATGGTGTAGAAGTGATTCCAAGGCAAGTTCTTGATTATGAAACTTGTATTGAAATTACAAAGCAATTTCCAGGTTATGATTTTCGTTATGATTTACAAGAAATTGATTTTGTTCAAAATTATCTTGTTCTAAAAAAACATTTTACATTAGTTGAAGATATTTTTGCTTTAGAGCCACAGTATTTAAAAAAGGATTGAAGTTAAATGGTTATTTTAAAACCAGTTAATAATAGTGATGCTTTATTATTATTTTTATTAGAACAAGAAAATTATCCACATAATTATTATAAATATCGTAATTTAATTCAAATGATTAATAACACAAATTATCTTGTTTATAAATTAATTGTCAAAAATAATCTCTATGGTTATTTTATTTTAATGCATAGTGGGGATGATTTTGAATTAATACGCTTAACGGTTAAAAAGCGTCATCACCATCAAAGTTATGGTCAACAAATGTTAAAATATATTCTAACACATTTTTCATATCAACAAATTTTTTTAGAAGTAAATGAACATAATTTGGTTGCTCAACAATTATATTTAAAGCACGGGTTTAAGATTATTCGAACAATTGCTCAATATTATGGTGCAGAAAATGGATACTTAATGGTTTATCATCACTAACTTTATTTAATTTTAACGGTATAATATATAAGAAAAAATTAGGTGGTAAAGGAAAGAAAAAAATGGGAAGAGCATTTGAAGTTCGCAAGCAGTCAATGGCAGCAACAGCTGCGAAAAAAGCAGTATTATATAATCGTGTTGCTCGAGAAATTTATTTAGCAGCACGCGAAGGAAGTGCTGATCCCAATGCTAATTTAGCATTACGGAATGCAATTGATAAAGCAAAATCAAAACAAGTTCCACGTGATGTTATTGAACGTGCGATTAAAAAAGCAAGTGGATAGAGTGCACCCCAAAAAGTAAGTATTAGTAAAAAAGGTTTATAAACTTTTATTTATTATATCCTTTTCTTTGCGGCTTGAATATCATTTATTTCATTTTTTAACATCATTAATATATTCATCATGCGATAAGTAAATATTGTTATGAATTGTTGCTTTTTTTTAATAAAGAATGAAAAACAAGACTGCACCCCAAAAAGTAAGTAAAATTAAAAAAGAACTTTACTAAACTTTTAGAGGAGGTGCATTTTTTAATGGCAGGAAAAGAACAAAAATTTAAAACATATACTGCAGAATTTCGAAAAAATACAGTAAAAGAAATTGAACAAACATCGC